>DAOUGF010000345.1:0-3269 GCA_034429295.1 Chloroflexaceae bacterium | reverse complement strand
TGGCGGGGTGCGCGAGGGGCGGAGCCCGCTCGCATCCCCACCGTGTAGGTGGTATTGCTTCGGGGCCACGCTCCGAGTCCCTAGTTGGGAGCGCGAGGGGCGGGGCCAGCTCGCATCCTCACTCACCGCGCGGTGGCACTGCTGGCGGGGAGCGCGAGGGGCGGAGCCCGCTCGCAACTCCACCCACCGTGTAGGTGGTACGGGAGCGGGGCAGCGCCCCGCGCTGGGGGCGCGGAGACAGCGCGAGGGCGATGCTGCAGCATAGGAAAGCCCCAATGCCGCGCTCCGCGCCGGATCCCCCAAGGACGCCTGTGCTATAATCGGCCGACGAGGACTACCGGAAGGAGGCCACCGGTGCCGAGCTGGGAAGATATGAGCGGCGCCTTCAACACGCTACGCGAGCTCGATGTTTCCGCGATCCGCGCGGAGGCTGAGCGCCCGGTAACGATCTTTTGCCTGGGCGACCGCGTGCGCTTCGATCAGATGGCGACGCTGCTGCGGGCGCGGGGCACTCACCGCTACGGCCCGGTCGGCGGTGAGCCTTTTGTCTACCGCCCGCTCCTCAGGGCCGCCCACGATGAGCTGCGCCGCGCCGACCTCCTGCTCATCCTGCTCGAAGGAGGCGCGCCGCTCCGCAGCGCCGAGGCCGCTGCCCTTACCGCCCTTGGCGCGCTGGACCTGCCGACGGTGATCCTGATCTGCGGCGTGACCGCGCCGGGCGAGCTCGGCGCGCCGCGCCCCGAGTTCGCCCAAGCCACCATCGCTGTTGTGCCCACCCTCGAAGGGCCCGACACAGCCAATACCATCGCCGCTGCGATCTTCGAGCGGCTCCCAGGCGAGCTCCATCTGGCCCTCGCCCGGCGCCTGCCCGGCGTGCGCGAGCACTACGCCCGCGAGCTGATCGGCTCAGTCTCTTTCACCAACGCCTCCTTCGCGGCGGCCTCAGCCCTGCCCGAGCAGATCCCGATCGTCTCGGTACCCTTCGTCGCCGCCGACATGATCGTCCTGACCAAGAATCAGAGCCTGATGGTGTATCGGCTGGCGCTTGCCCACGGCGCCTCGCCGGAGTTCCGCGAGCGGCTGCTCGAGGTCGCGCCGGTGATCGGCGGCGGCTTCCTCTGGCGCCAGCTGGCGCGCTCGCTCGTCTCGCTTATCCCTGTCTGGGGTGTGCTGCCGAAGGTGACGATCGCCTACGCCGGCACCTACGCCACAGGGATGGCCGCCTGGCGCTGGTTCGCCGACGGCGAGACCTTCTCGCCAGCCGGGCTGCGCCAGCTCACCTCCGAGGCGATGCGCGTCGGTCGCGCCCAAGCCACGGCGCTGCTCGAGGCTGCTCGCACTAAGGTCAAGCCCAAAGGCGGGCCTAAAGGTCGGTTCAGACTCCCCTGGCCGGGCCGCCGGAAGAGCGAGCCCCGCCCGATTGGTGAGCAGGAAGGACCCTCCGAGGCATAGCCCTCTCCTCTGGTATGGCCCGGCTGAACCCTGTGGCCGAGGATCAACGTAAAGGACCAGCGACCAATCAGTTGGTCGCTGGTCCTTCGTCTGTGGTTAGGACCGGCAGAGCGCTCGCTCCTGGCCCATCCGGCGGCTCAGGCGACTGGCGCCAGCAGGCTCGGGTCGTCGTTGCCCACCTTGTTCACCGCCTTGCTCACCGGCCTGGCGGTCATCTCCTCGGCGGGATAGGGCGTGAGCAACTCCTGCAGCGGCTCGGTATCGTGCAGCGCCGGGTCGAGCCAGAGCGCGTACTGCTCTGGGGGGATGATCACGGGCATGCGGTCATGAAGCTGACGCATCAGCTCGTTAGCGCTGGTAGTGAGGATGGTGCAGGTCTCGAGCCACTGGCCTTCGGGGGTGCGCCACTGCTCCCAGAGCCCGGCGAAGGCGAAGGGCCGGCCATCGGCCATGCGGATATGGAACGGCTGCTTGCCGCCGGGTTGGGCCTGCCACTCGTAGAAGCCGTCGGCGGGTATCAGGCAGCGCCGCTGTTTCATCGCGCTGCGGAAGGCTGGCTTCTCGGCCGCCGTCTCGGCGCGAGCGTTGATCATCCGCGCACCGATCGAGAGCTCTTTGGCCCACGAGGGCACCAGCCCCCAGCGCATCATAGAGAGCGTGCGATCGGCGTCGCCGGCGCGCACGACTGCGATCTGCTGGGTGGGCGCGATGTTGTAGCGCGGGGCCAGTTCGGGCGCGGTAGGAAGCTGGAACTGCGCCGCGACCTGTTCGGCCGGCACAGCCAGCGTGAATCGTCCACACATATGGTGAATGGAGAATGAAGCATTAAGCATTGAGCACTACCAGGCCTTAGCCTTGGCTCTCTCAATGGTTAATGCTCCATTGCTACTGCTGATCCGGGTCCAGCCGGGTGGTCTCGCCGGTCGCGGGGCCCGCATCAGTCGGAGGCGTGGTGCCGCCGCCGGAGGTGTCGCCCTGGCGCATGCGGTTCGTGAACTCGGTCAGCTGGTCGTTCAGCGCGGCGATGCCGCGTGCGAGGGTCTCCTGGAAATCGTGGGCGACCTTCGTCTGCTGGGCCTGGTTCACCGCCTGCTCGCCCCGCTGGACGAGCTGCTGCACCTGCGGATTCTCTTGGATGGACTTCAAGGCGTTCTGCAGCTGGGCGCCGATCTCTTTCATGCCGGAGGCGATGTCGGCCTGGATCTGCTTGGCGCGTTCGCTGGCGAGCGCGCTGCGCACGGCCTCCTCGATCTGCTGACCGAGCTCACGCAGCTCGCTGCCGAGGTCGCCCTGGGGCTGGTTCTTCTGATCGCCGGGTTGAGTCATTGCTGTCGCTCCTTTCAAACCTCAGCGTCGCTCCCAATGGGGCCTGTGGTATGACGATCGCGAAGGCGCAATTGTTGTGCCGCCGTGAACGGCGGGGCCTACTGTCTGCCGTTTGGCAGCCAGCGTCGCAGCATCCAGAGGGCGCCGGCGACGATCAGCATCCCGACGCCGACGGTGGCCCTGTGGCGCTGATCCGCACCTACGCCGCCCCGTGTTTTGCCTGCGACAGCAACTTGGGCGAGTGGCAGCCCGCGGCGCCGCGCCCCGTGGAACAGCTCGCGGCCCACCAGCTGGCCAGGGCCAGGAGAGGCGAGCAGGTCGCGCAGCTCGGATTGGACGAGAAACAGCCGCAGCGTCGGGTCCCGCGGCTCGCGGGCGGCCCGGCTTGGAGCGATGATAGCCAGGGCCGAGCTGAGATCAACAGGCGCGGGCAGGCGGTACGCGAGCACCAGAGCGTGGCCGTCGGCGGCCGCGAGCAGCTTCGCGGCCTC
>DAOUGF010000344.1:0-6844 GCA_034429295.1 Chloroflexaceae bacterium | reverse complement strand
TGTCACCTTGTCACCCTGTCACCCCCTCGCCGTGGTACAATGCCCGGCGCTATGTCGGAATCTCTCGTCTATGTGCTGATCTTCGTCGCCCTCGTGCTGCCGGTGCCGGGCGCGCTGGCGCTGCGACTGCTCGGCGGGCGGGTTGGCGACCGGGGCGTTCAGCTCGGCGCGTCGGCGCTCTTTCTGCTGGCGATCGCTGGAGCCCTTGTGCTGGCCCGCGCCGACGTCGGCGTACTGCGGGTTGGCGACCTGACACTCTTCCTGCCGGGCACGCGCCGCAGCGACAGCCAAGCGCTGCCGCCCGAACTCGCTGCCGTGGAAGACTTAGCCCCCGCGCCAGATACCGGCCCGCCGCTCATCCCCACCGGCACGCCACGGCCGAGCGCTACGCCGCGGCCGAGCGCCACCGCGCGCCCCTCGGCTACACCGCAGCCGACCGCGACACCTGAGCCCACTCCCACGCTTGAGCCAAGCCCGATCCCCGAGCCCACCGCGGCGCCGGCTGAGGCAGGCGGCCAGCGACGCTACATCGTTGAGGCCGGCGACACCGTCCGCGCGATCGCCGAGCGCTTCGGCGTGAGCGTGGCCGACCTGATCGAGGCGAACGACCTCACGCCGGAGGAAGCCGATAGCCTGCGCATCGGGCAGGAACTGATTATTCCCTAGCCCGGAAGAGAAGCTGAAGGGGTGACAAGGCGACAGGGTGAGGGGACAAGGGGACACCTATCGGCGCCGTCAGGATGTCGCCCGGCCACCTCGTCGCCCTGTCACCGTTCTGCCCTTAGAACGGCGAGAGACGTGACGACAACCATCAAAACCATCGAGCGAAAACCTCGCGCCGAGACCGATGGGGCGCCGCCATTGCTGCTGCTGCTCCACGGCTACGGCGCCGACGAGCGGGATCTCTTCGATCTGGCGGACGAGACGGACCCGCGGCTGTACATCGTGAGCGCGCGGGCGCCCCTCGCGCTGCCGTGGGGCGGCTACGCCTGGTACCATCTCGGCGGCGAACCAGGCAGGCTGGTGCCGGACGCGGCCACGCGAGCCACAGCCGCCGCGCTGCTGGAACGCTTCGTCGCGGATCTGCCTGGCCGTGTCGGCGCCGACCCGCGGCGCGTCTATCTGCTGGGCTTCAGCCAGGGCGCCATCCTCTCCCTGGCGCTGGCCGCGCGGGCGCCGCAACTCGTCGCTGGCGTGGTGGCGGTGAGCGGTTACCTCGACCCTGAGCTGCTGCCCGAGCAGATACCGAGCTTCGAGGGCCTGCCGATCCTGCAGCTGCACGGCTCCCTCGACACGATGATCCCCATCGAGGCGGCCTTCCGGACGCGGGATCTGCTGCAGACGACGAAGGCGCGCTACGAGTTCCACGAGTATCGCGTGGGCCACGGGATCCACCCAGACGGGCTGCGGGAGATCCAGCGCTGGCTGCGGGAGCGGCTGGACGAGCCCCGCTAGTTGTGCAGTTCGGACTGCGGGCGGTCGTCGGTGGTCCATCCAGCAACTCACTTGTAGCATGCTGTACTAGCGGCTCGGTGGTCGCGCCCGTCCGCGGAACGCTGTACCAGGTCACGGAGAGCGGAGCGATGCCGATCTGGCAGGTAGTGCTGTGGGGGCTCGGCGGGATGTTCACGCTGCAGTTCGTGATCCTCGCCGTGCTGATGCTGCGCTCCCGCCTGCGACGGGGCCGCGTGCCGCCCGACGGCTTCCCATTTATCCACCCAGCCGAGGCCGTGGTGGAAAACACCAGGGTGCAGATCTACACGGAGGGGAACCGGCTCTTCGAAGATATGCTCAGCGCCATTGCGGATGCCCGCGAGAGCATCTACCTGGAGACCTATATCTGGAAGGGGGATGCGCTCGGCGAGACCTTCAAGCAGGCGCTGATCAAGAAGGCCAACGAGGGCGTGGCGGTCTATCTGATCTACGATACCTTCGCCAACCTCGTCGTCCCGCAGAGCTTCTTCAACTTCCCCGAGCCGATCCACGTGCTACCCTATCGGGCCTGGCGGCGGCCCTGGCACGCCTTCGACTTTCGCCGCTACGGGCGGGACCACCGCAAGATCCTGGTGGTGGACGGCAAGGTCGGCTTCATGGGCGGCTACAATATCGGCGAGCTCTACCGCACGGTCTGGCGCGACACCCATCTACGCCTCACCGGCCCCGAAGTTGACGATCTCGTCCACGCGTTCGTAGACTTCTGGAACTACCACCGCTCGCGGCACATGCCGGCGTTGCCCACCCCGCGGCGGAGCTGGTCGGCGCACCTGCGGGCCTATCGCAACGACCCGGCGCGGCTGATCTTTCCCATCCGCTCGATCTATATCGAGGCGATCGAGCAGGCTCAGCGCCACATCTACCTCACCCAAGCCTACTTCATCCCGGACGAGGCCATCCTGCAGGCGCTGATCCGCGCCGCGCAGCGGGGGGTGGATGTGCGGGTGCTAGTGCCGTGGGAGAGCAACCATGTGATCGCCGACTGGCTGGCCCGGCATCACTTCGACCGCTGCCTGCGGAACGGGGTGCGGCTCTTCGGCTACCAGGGCGCGATGATCCACGCCAAGACGGCGACGATCGACTGCTGCTGGTCTATGATCGGCACCGCGAACATCGACCGGCTGAGCCTGGCGGGCAACTACGAGATCAATATCGAGATCTTCAGCGACGAGGTGGCGAAGGCGATGGAGGCGGTCTTCACCTGCGACTTGGCCAACGCCCACGAGATCCTGCTCGAGGAGTGGCGGCGCCGCCACTGGCTGGCCCGGGCCTCGGAGCTGGTGCTCTCGCCGCTGTGGCCGTTCATCTAAAATGCTTCCGAGGCGGTGGGAGAGACTATGACACAGTCAACAATGCGGGTGCCGTTCGGCGACCTGGCGCGGCAGGCGGCGGCGCTGGGGCCAGAGCTGAGCGACGCGCTCACGGGCGTGGCGCTGAAGGGATGGTACGTGCTCGGGGCCGAGGTGCGGGCCTTCGAGGAGGAGTACGCGGCCTTCTGCGGGGCGGGCCACTGCGTGGGCGTGGCGAGCGGCTTCGAGGCGCTCTACCTGGCCCTGGCGGCCCTCGGCGTTGGTCCTGGCGACGAGGTGATCACAGTGGCCAACGCCTGTGTCTACGAGACGGCGGCGATCCTGCAGACGGGCGCACGACCGGTGCTGGTGGACATCGACCCGGCGACGCAGAATATGGATCCGGCGCTGCTCGAGGCCGCGATCACGCCGCGGACGCGGGCGATCATGCCGGTGCATCTCTTCGGGCGCCTGGCGCCCATGGCCGAGATCAGGGCCATCGCTGCGACCCGCGGCCTGCCGGTTGTGGAGGACGCGGCGCAGGCCCACGGCGCGTGGCGCGAGGACGGGGGCGCGCAGCGGCGCGCGGGGTCGTGGGGCGAGTTGGCCTGCTGGAGCTTCTACCCGTCGAAGAATCTCGGGGCCATCGGCGATGCCGGCGCGGTAACCACGAGCGACGCGGAGTTGGCGGAGCGGCTGCGGCGCCTGCGCATGTACGGCTGGGGCGAGAAGTACGTGACGACCGAGCTGGGCGGGCGTAACTCGCGCCTCGACGAGATTCAGGCCGCGGCGCTGCGGGTGAAGCTGCGCTATCTGGAGCGCTGGAACGAGGCGCGGCGCGAGCGGGCGGCCTGGTATCGTGAGCTGCTCGCCGGCCTGCCGCTGGAGCTTCCCGCCGATGAGCCGGGGCACGTCTATCATCTCTTCGCCGTGGCCTGCGCCAACCGCGATGAGCGGGATGGGCTGCGGGCGCACCTGGTGGCGGCAGGCGTGGGCTGCGACGTACACTACCCGCTGCCGGCCCATCTGCAGCCGGCCTACGCCCATCTCGGCTACAGAGCGGGCGATCTACCCCACACTGAAGCGTACGCCGGCCGGCTGCTCTCGCTGCCGCTCTTCCCCGAACTGCGGCGCGACGAGGCGGAATATGTGGCTGAGACCGTGCGACAGTTCTACCACGCATAGGGTTCGCAGATGGAGATCTCGTTTCTCGGCGGCGCCGGGGGAGTGGGCGCGACCTGTCAGTTGGTGCGAATCGGCGGGCGCACCCTGCTGGTGGACGCCGGGGTGCGGATGGACTCCCGCGACCGGCTGCCTGACTTAGCCGCCCTCGACGGGGTGAGCCTGGACGCCATCTTGATCACCCACGCCCATGCCGACCATATCGGCGCGCTGCCCCTGGTGGCCGAACGCTACCCGGCCACGCCGATATACGCCAGCCCGGCGACGATCCGGCTGATGGAGGTGATGCTGGGCGACGCCGTGCGAGTGATGGCCCGCCGGGCGAGCGAGGAGTTGGAGCTGCCGCTCTACGACGAGGCGTTGGTAGCCGCGACTCTGCGCCGGCTGCGCCCGCTGGCGCAGGGCGAGCAGACGCTGCCCGAGCTGCCAGGCGTGGTCGTCGCCGCGCGGCGGGCAGGGCACATCGCCGGCGCCGTCAGCATCGGCCTCGAGGCCGACGACGGCCGCCTGGTGATCTCGGGCGATGTCAGCGTCACTCCTCAGCGCACCATCCTCGGCGCCGCGGTGCCGGCGCCGGCCCGTCCCGACCTGCTGGTGCTCGAGAGCACCTACGGCGCGCGGCTGCACCCCAACCGGGCCCAGGAGGAGCGGCGGCTGGCCGAGGCGGTGGCCGAGGTGGTGGCCCGCGGCGGGCGCTGCCTTATCCCCGCCTTCGCCCTCGGGCGCGCCCAGGAGGTGATCCTCATCCTGCGGGCGGCCCAGCGCGATGGGCAGATCCCGCCTTTCCCCATCGCCGTCGATGGTTTGGTGCGCACGGTCTGCGCGGCCTACGCGGCCTTCCCCGATGCACTGACCCCGGCGCTGCGCCGCCACCTGCTGAACGGCGGCAAGCCATTCTTCGGCGGCGTTGTGCAGCCCGTCGAAACGCCCCAGGGCCGCGAGCGGGTGCTGGCCGGGCCGCCCGGCGCGATCATCGCCTCGTCGGGCATGCTCACAGGCGGCCCGTCGGTCTGGTACGCCGAGCGGCTAGTGGGCGACGCGCAATCGGCCATCCTCTTCAGCGGCTACCTCGACGACGAGGCGCCGGGGCGGCGTCTGCTCGACCTGGCCGAGGCCCCGCCCGAGGCGCGCCGGCTGACCCTCAATAGCCGCGAGCTGCCCGTCGCCTGTCAAGTCGGGCGCTACAGCCTGAGCGCCCACGCCGATGGCGACGAGCTGGCGGGGATCGTCCGCGCCCTGCAGCCCAAGGCGGTGGCCCTCGTCCACGGCGACGCCGAGGCCCGCACCGCCCTCGCCGCCCGGCTGCGCGGCCTGACTGAGGTGCTGACGCCCGCAGACGGGGCGACGTTGACTGTCGCTCCGGCGGCCCGCGGCGGGCGGCGCGTGCTCGCCGCAGCCCCCGCTCCCGCGACGCCGCCCGGCCCGTTGGGCGACGGCGCGCTACCCGACGAGGCGGGGCTCGAGCGGCTGTGGACGGCCCTACGGGACGGGAGCGGCGTGCAGGCGATGAGCGCCCGCGAGCTGGCCCGCGCCTGGTATGGCGAGGGCACCGACAGCGAGGCCGAAGAGCGACTGGCCACTGCTCTCGAGGCGGGCAGTCCCTTCTTCGCGCCACTGCCCCACGCCCCTGGCCTCTGGCGACTGCTCGCTCCGGCCGAGGCCCGTCGCGTTCAGGCGGCAGGGACGGCGCGGCGGGCGGGCCAGCGCCCCGACATGGCGGGCATCCTGGCGACGATCGACCGCCACCTCGGCCACGCCACCGACCTCTACCAACGCAGCGTGGACCCCGAGACCGGCGCCGTGACCCTGCGCTACTTCTTCCCTGTTGTGGCCGAGCGCCGCGACGCCGCGGCCATCGCCCAGATCGCCGCGGAGATCGGCGCGCCGGTGAACGTCTGGCCGCGGCCACACCAGGGCCAACTGGGCGAGGCGGCGCTGGCGGTCGTACCGCCGGGGCTCACCCCTGAGCGCGGCCCGGCCTTCTATCTCGACGAAGGCCGGGTTGAGCTGCGCTGCGCGGGCGAGGCCGATCCAGGGGCGGTGGCGGCGGCCGAGGAGGCCTTTCTGGCGAAGACGGGCCTGCGGCTGACGATCCGGGCGCCTGGCCTTGGGTCGACGTCCGGCGAGGCCGGCGGAGCAGGCGAGGGCGTGAGCTTCGCCCCGCCCACAGGCGCGCGGCCCAGCGAGCTGAACTTCGCCCTCAACACGGCGCGCTCCTGGTTCGGGCCGGAAACGGGGTGCTACAAGGCGAGCGCCGACCAGGCCGCCTTGGTGGTGACTCTGCGCTTCCACTTCCCCGCGGCCGCGGCCCGGCTGTACGCGGCCCAGCTCGCCGAGCTCGCGGCGTTCATCGGCTGGACGGTGCGGCTCTGGCCGCAGCCCCACCAGGAGGCCCTGATGCGCGCCGCCCGCGAGGCGCTGCCGCCCAGCTTGACTGTCCTCGGCACCCCAGCCATCCAGAGCGCCGCCCGCGAGGTGGTGGTGCGGGTGCATGGCACGTGCACGAGCGATGAACTGGAGGCCGCCGCCGCGGCCTTCGCCGAGCGCACGGGCTGGCGGCTAACCGTGACGGGGGCGACGCTGGGCTGACGGGGCCTGGAGGTGCTGGCGCCCCACACCCCTCCGGGGAGGTGGGCAAGCTGCCCACGGTGCGTGCGAGGCGCTGCCGCCCCCGCCCCCCCGGCGGCAAGGGGGCGGACGCCGAGAAGCCATCACTGCACGCCTGCTGCCGGGCAGCTTCGCTGCGAATGAGGTGGGCGGCTGCGCGATTAAGCGGCGGCACGCCGGATCGTGCAGGGCGCAACCAGCGGGCGAGGGCCACCGCGCTCGGCCAAGGCTCAAGCCCGACGATGAGACGAGGGAGCAGATCAGCGGCGGCA
>DAOUGF010000343.1:0-4350 GCA_034429295.1 Chloroflexaceae bacterium | reverse complement strand
TGCAGCGTGAAGGGCGTGATCGCCGAGGAGCTCCAGCACGAGCGCGGGGCCGTGCGCGCCTTGCTCTGGTCGCTCTCGCGCTTGGAGCGGCTGAACGCCCGCCGGGCGCCCCTGGTGCTCACCACCAGCGCCTACTGCCGCCGCAAGCTCGGCGAGCACTACGGCGTGCCGGCCGCCCGCGTGCGCCTCGTGCCCGAGGGGATCGACCTGGCCCGCTGGCGCGGGCTGCTCGATGCGCCCGGTGGCCCGCCGCGGGAGGGCCGCACGATCCTCTGCGTCGCCCGCCAGTACCCGCGCAAACACATCGCCGACCTGCTGCGGGCCTTCGCGAAGCTAGCGCCCGCCTTCCCCGACGCCCGTCTCGTGATCATCGGCGATGGGCCGGAGCGCCCACGCCTGCGGGCGCTCCACGCCGAGTTGGGGCTAGGGACGGCTGCCGCGCTCCTCGGCGCCCTGCCCGATGACGAGGTGGTTTCCTGGTACCGCCGCGCCGGGATCTTCTGCCTGCCAAGCGTGCAGGAGGGCTTCGGGATCGTCTTCCTGGAGGCTATGGCCGCCGGCCTGCCTATCGTCGCCACCACCGCCGCCGCCGTGCCCGAGGTGGTGCCAGACGGCCGCGCCGGCACCCTCGTACCCCCGAGCGACGTGCCAGCCCTCACCGATGCCCTCGCCAAACTCCTCGCCCGCTCCGCCCTCCGCGAAACCTACGGCGCCTACGGCCGTGAGCACGTTCTGCGGTATGATTGGGATCGCGTCGCCGAGCAGTTCCTCGCCGCCGTCGCCGACCACCTGTAGGGGCGGCCACGATGGGCGGCCCATCGTGGCCACTCTCAACCTTCAGCCCTCATCGCTCATCCCTCAGCCCTAACTATGTCCATCACCGTCAAGCACCTCAGTAAACACTACGAGGTCCACCGGAAGGAAGCCGGCCTTCGCGGCTCGATCGCCGCCTTCCTCCGCCGCCGCTACGAGATCGTCAAGGCCGTTGACGACATCTCCTTCAGCATCGAGCCCGGCGAGATGGTCGGCTTTCTCGGCCCCAACGGCGCCGGCAAGACCACAACCCTCAAGGTGCTCGCCGGCCTGCTCCACCCCACCGGCGGCGAGGTGCAGGTCCTCGGCTACACCCCATTCGAGCGCCGCCACGCCTTCCTTAAGCAGATCACCCTTGTGATGGGCCAGAAGCAGCAACTCTTCTGGGATCTGCCGGCGCTCGAGACCTTCGAGGTCAACCGGGTGATCTACGAGGTGCCCGAGGCCGAGTACCGCCGCACCCTGGCCGACCTCACCGAACTGCTTGAGCTCGGCGACCTGCTCAACAAGCAGGTGCGCAAGCTCAGCCTCGGCGAGCGCATGAAGTGCGAGCTAGCCGCCGCGCTGCTCCACCGCCCCAAAGTGCTCTTCCTCGACGAGCCGACCATCGGCCTCGACGTGACCATGCAGGCCCGCGTGCGCGACTTCGTGGCCGAGTACAACCGTCGCTACGGCGCCACCGTGCTGCTCACCAGCCACTACATGGCCGACGTCACCGCCCTCTGCAGGCGCGTAGTCGTGATCAACCGCGGGCGCCTGCTCTACGACGGCAACCTGCAGTCGCTGGTGGAGCAAGTGGCGCCTCACAAACTTATCCACGTCACCCTGAGCGAGCCGGTGGCGCAAGCTGCCTTGGAGGCCTACGGTGAGGTGCAGCGCCTCGACGGCCTCGAGGCCGAGCTGCGGGTGGAGCGGAGCGAGACGACCCGCGTCGGCGCCCGCCTGCTCGCCGAGCTGCCCGTCGCCGACGTGAATATCGCCGAGCCGCCGATCGAAGCGATCATCAGCGAGATCTTCGCCGGCCCCGAGGCCGCCGCTGCCCCCGCCTGACCACCCCCTACATGCCCTTCACACTTTCGCGCCACTTCGTTTCGCGTCCTCCCTTAAGCGCTTCGCGCCACTTCGTTCCACGCTTTCGCGCTACTTCGTTTCGCGTCCTCCCTTTCGCCATTCGCGTTTTCGCTTTCGTGTCTTTCGCTCCATTTCGCGCCCTTCGCGATCCAAAACTCCCCATTTTCCGCATCCCCTTGCGCCATTCCCGATCTTCGCCCCGCAATCAACACGACATAAAATCCTTGACGGCCCCCAGGTGCGTTGTTATAATGCGAGCACCTGATCTGTCAGGTACTCCTCACCAAGACTCCCTTTGATCCAAAGCTGTATAGTGAGTGTCGAGGGGGCAGCCCTGGCGTCGCCTCCTACGGCCCCATATACCCGGGCCCACACGACACCGCTCGCAGCGCCAAGCCCAACCGCACGTTAGCAACACCGCCCGCAGGCCGATCGTCCGTTCTACGCCAGGCCCACGGCGCACGCCGCGCGGCGGTCTAGCTGTCCATACCCAAGCATCCGCTTCTATACGTGGGCAGCGATCCTTCAGCAGGAGGAGAATTCATGGCTACAGCCACAGGCGCCTCGCTGTTGCAGCTGCTCGGCGAGCTCCAGGACCGCGAGCAGTTCCAGCAGCTTAACTGGCGCGGGAGCTTCGCGGATTACCTGGAGCTGGTCGCGAGCAAGCCTCAGGTGACGCGTAACGCCTTCCAACGTATCTACGACATGATTATGTCGTACGGTACCGAGGAGTTTATCGATGCCAAGAAGCGGCTCATCCGCTACAAGTTCTTTTCCGATGAGTCCTTCGACGGCGACGACGCCATCTTCGGCCTCGAGATTCCCCTCATGCGCTTGGTGAACTTCTTCAAGGGCGCCGCCAAGGGCTACGGCACCGAGAAGCGCGTGCTGCTCCTTCACGGCCCCGTCGGCTCCTCGAAGTCCACCATCGTCCGCCGCCTCAAGAAGGGCCTCGAGCACTACACCAAAACCGACGCCGGCGCAGTCTATACCTACGACTGGTATCTCGGTACGATCGAGAACCCCGATACCTTCGACTTCCGTCAGGTTCCTGAAAGCGAGTGGGAAGCCTGCCCCATGCATGAGGAGCCGCTGCACCTCATCCCCACGGAGCACCGCGAGCGCTTCCTCGCTCAGCTCAACGACGGCCGCCCCGACGATGAGCATATCCGCATCGCCGGCGACCTCTGCCCCGTCTGTCGCTACCACTTCCGCGAGCTGATGCGCCGCTACGATGGCGACTGGCTCAGCGTCATTCGCCACGTGCGCATCCGCCGCCTGATCTTCAGCGAGCAGGATCGCATCGGCATCGGCACCTTCCAACCCAAGGACGAGAAGAACCAGGACTCCACCGAGCTCACCGGCGACATCAACTACCGCAAGATCGCCATCTACGGCTCGGACTCGGACCCACGCGCCTTCAACTTCGACGGCGAGTTCAATATCGCCAACCGCGGCATCATCGAGTTCGTCGAGATGCTCAAGCTCGATGTGGCCTTCCTCTACGACTTGCTCGGCGCCAGCCAAGAGCACCGCATCAAGTCGAAGAAGTTCGCCCAAACCGATATCGACAAGGTGATCATCGGCCACACCAACGAGCCCGAGTATCGCCGCCTCGAGAATAACGAGTTCATGGAGGCCCTCAAGGACCGCACGGTCCGCATCGATATCCCCTACGTCACCCGCCTCCGCGACGAGGAGCGCATCTACCAGCGCGACTTCAACAAGAAGAAGGTGCGGGTCCATATCGCTCCCCACACCCTCGAGGTCGCCGCGATGTGGGCCGTCCTCACCCGTCTCGAGGATCCCAAGAAGCCCAACCTCACCCTGCTCCAGAAGCTCAAGCTCTACAACGGCAAGAGCCTCCCCGGCTTCACCGAGGACAACATCAAGGAGCTGCGCAAGGAGGCTGCCCGCGAGGGCATGGAGGGTATCTCCGCCCGCTATATCCAGGACAAGATCTCCAACGCGCTCGTCACCAACCAGGAGGAGGGCTACATCAACCCCTTCATGGTCATCAACGAGCTGGAGAGCGGCCTGAAGAACCACGCCCTGATCACCTCAGAGGACGACCGCAAGCGCTACCGCGACCTGTTGGCCGTGGTCCGCGAGGAGTACACCGAGATCGTCAAGAACGAAGTGCAGCGGGCCATCTCCGCCGACGAGGAGGCGATCAAGCGCCTCTGCGGCAACTACATCGATAACATCAAGGCCTACACCCAGCGCGAGAAGGTCCGCAACCGCTACACCGGCCAGTACGAGGAGCCCGACGAGCGCCTGATGCGCTCGATCGAGGAGAAGATCGACATCCCCGAGTCGCGCAAGGACGATTTCCGCCGCGAGATTATGAACTACATCGGCGCTCTGGCGATCGAGGGCAAAACCTTCGACTACAAGACCAACGAGCGCCTGCACAAAGCCCTCGAGCTCAAGCTGTTCGAGGACCAGAAGGACAGCATCAAGCTA
>DAOUGF010000342.1:0-3842 GCA_034429295.1 Chloroflexaceae bacterium | reverse complement strand
GGGGAAGGTCTTGCGGTACCCGGGCTGCCGCTGGGTCATCTGCCCGGCCCACGACGCGACCTTGTCGCGGTTCTGCCAGGCCCAGATGCCACCGGCGGTAAGCAGGGCGAGCAGGGCGCTCTTCGAATTCTTTGGAAATGCCATCGCTATGCTCCTTTCGCGTCTCGCGGATGGTTCGCACATAGTCGCAGGAGCAGACGTTGCACAATGCGTACCACGACGCAGGCGGCTCGCCCTACGGCGACTCGCGGAGCTCCACGACGAGCCCGCCGGCGATGGCGGCGAGCAGGTTGTAGCAGAGCGCGAAGAGCACGGCGGTGATGGCGACCATCGCGCCACCGATCAGGATGAAGACGAGGGCGAGCGCGCCGAAAAGGCCCCAACCAAGGGCCGCGAGATCGCCCACACGGGCCGCCTCGTCGGCGAGGCCAAGCAGGGCGAGCAGGTCGATGTTCGCGATCGGCTGGCCGAGCACGCTGATCGAGTAGGTGGTGATCTGGCCGAAGGCCTCGTCGATGCCCCGCACGGCAATGACGACTATGGCCGCCAACCCCAGCGCGGGCAGCAGGGCCACCAGCCAGCCGAGGAGCAACCCGATCTTCAGGGCCGAGCGTATTGAGATCCGCCTGATTGAATAGCGCATTGGCGCCTCCGCGTAGCCTGGGGCGGGCGATGTGCCTGGCGCTACCATACCACAGATGGGGCCAGTTCCTCACGCTCGCTGCCGAACAGCTTCGCTCCCACCAATAAACCCTTGGCCCGCTAAGCTGTGGGGCAACTGGCGCGGAGCGAGTACTGCCATCCCCGCTCTCGGCGCAGAGGAGCATGCAGCGATGGCGTATCGGCGCTGGCGGGCGTTGGCTTCGGGGGTTCCAAGGGGGCAGCCGCCCCCTTGGCGGGGAGCGCGAGGGGCGGAGCCCGCTCGCAACGCCACGCACCGCGCAGGTGGCACTGGTTTGGGGCAGCGCCCCAAGTGGCCGCGCGGGGGCAAAGCCCGCATCCCCACCACGCAGGTGGTGGTTCGGGGCAGCACCCCGCCTCTTACGCCCCCTTCCGTCCCCGCAGCGCCCGCCGCAGGCGCTGCCACGCCCCCCGCGCCTCGGCCGCCTCGGCGGGGGTGGTGGGCCGTGGGGCGTAGACAGCGGCCAGATACGCCTCGGTGAGGCGATCCACATCCTCTGCCGCCTCCGGCAAGTTGGCTCGCAGCTTCTCGCCGTACTCGTAGGGCGTCTCGGCCCGCCGCCGCCAGATCCCACTGCGGGCGGCCCGTTCCAGCGTAGCGGCGTAAAAGTAGCGCACCAGCCCGCCAGGACCGAGCTGTCGCAGCCGCGGGCGCGCGGCCGGCCGCCGGCGAGGGGGCGGACGCAGCCGCTGAGCCACGGCCTCGCCTACAGCGCGTGCATAGCTCGAAGCCCCCGCCCACACGCCGCTGAGCCATGCCAGGAGCGGGGCGAGGATACCGGCGCGCAGCCGCGCCGCCGCCGCCACCGCCCACTCCTGCCGCCGCAGCACCGTCCAGAAGGCGTACCCCGCCAGGATGGCCACACAGGTCCAGAAGACGACCCCTGGCGCCACCGGCGGCTCACCCCGCGGGATCTCCTGCGCCGGCGGTGGTAGCGGGGGCAACATGGGCGGCTGGTACGTGCTGCGCTCGAAGCCCCCGGAGAGCAGCGCCAGGATCAGGGCCGGGATGGCCAGGGCGAGGCCGAGCGCTCCTATGGCGACCGCCCCGAAGAAGAGCGCGATCAAACTCGCGATGCTCAGCAGCGCGAGCAGCACCGCCCGCACCACATCCACCACCCCGTCGCCATAGCTGCGCGGCAGCAGCAGGCCGACGAGCGCCACCAGCAGCACCAGGGCCGGGCTCGACAGGCGCCAGCGCCGCAGCACCGCCGGCGCCACCGTCGTCTCGTCCCGCTGCCAGCGAGCCCGCAGCAGCCCTAACCGCGCCTGGCTGTAGAGCAGCACCCCGCAGATCAAGTAGACCACCCCGGCGAGCGCTGCCGCGGGCGAGAGTACCAGCCCAGGCGCGCCCAGCCGACTCAGGTCAACCATCTGCGCGGTGAGGGCCAGCAGCGCCAGCACCGCGCCCCAGCCGAGCCGGCTCGCGATATAGCCCAAGGCCTGGCCCTCTCGCCCCTCCTCCGCCGCCCGCAGCGTATCGGCGGCGATGCCCGTCTCAGGAGGTCGAGCCGTCGTCCGCGGCTCCAGGACCTCGAGCTCGCGCATGCCGCGCCGGGCCAGCAGCGCCACCAGCGCGCCCACCGCAAGGCAGATCATAAAGACGCCATCGATCGATGAGAGCGGCGAGCGCACCCACTCCTCGACGCGCGCCGCCAGATCGGTCGGGCCAGCCCCGAACAGAGCGACGATCCGCATCAGCACGACGAGCGCGAAGAGCTCGGCGGCAAGGTAGCGCAGCGCCCCCAGCCCGAAGTGCCGGCCGAGCCGCATCCGATAGCGCACCAGCGCCGCCTCCACAGCCACCAGGAAACAGGCGGCAGTGAGGTAGCCAGGGCGCCAGGTCGGGTAGACCCGCGCCGCCAGCCCTGAGCCGATCGCGACCAGGGCGGTGAGCAGGCACGCCAGGAGCAGCGCGCCGACAATGTTGAGCGGCGGCCCGGCAACCACCTCCGGCGGCGCCGTCCGCACGAGCGGCTGCGTCTTCTGCATAAGGCCAGTATAGCACCCGGCGCCTGTGAGTCGTCATAGGGCCGAAGTACGGAGCCTGGTTGTGCAGTTCAGAAGTAGGTTACGGGATAGGTGACACCGACAACAGACCACGGTCGAGCAGGCTGCGGGCGGTCGTCGGTCGTCTGTCGTCGGACGTCCCTCTGGCTTTCTGAGGCTATCGTTGTACGGACTACGCCGTACCGAACCTAGCCCCGCCCCTTCAGCCGCTCCGCCAACTCCACGAAATAGGGCAGCAGCTCCGGGTTTTTCAGCGAGTCGGGGTTGGCGGCCCGCTCCACCGGCACGCCCATGAGGATCTTCTTCACCGGCACCTCGAGCTTCTTGCCAGAGAGCGTCCGCGGCACATCGGGGATGGTGAAGATCTCGTCGGGCACATGGCGCGGTGAGAGCGCCTGACGGATGGTGCCCTTGATCTTCTGCTCCAGCGCCGCGTCCAACTCCACCCCCTCCCGCAGCACCACAAAGAGTGGCATATAGGAGGCGCCGCCCAGGCCCTCCAGGTCGATCACCAAGCTATCGAGCACCTCGGGGAGGGCCTCGACCACGCGGTAGATCTCGCTGGTGCCCATCCGCACGCCGTGTCGGTTGATCGTGCTGTCGGAGCGTCCGTAGATCACCACGCCGCCCCGCTCGTTGATCACCACCCAATCGCCGTGACGCCACTTGCCTGGGTATTGCTCGAAGTAGCTCTCGCGGTAGCGCCGCCCGTCGGGGTCGTTCCAGAAGTAGATCGGCATCGAGGGCATCGGCTCGGTGATCACCAGCTCGCCCATCACGCCGATCACGCTATTGCCGTCGGTATCATAGGCCTGGGCGTGAACGCCCAGCGCGCGGCACTGGATCTCGCCGCTGTAGACGGGCAGCAGCGGCACGCCGGCCACGAAGCAGCCGCACACATCGGTGCCGCCGCTGATCGAGGCCAGCCAGATATCCGGCTTCACATGGTCGTACACCCACTCGAACCCTTCGGGGGAGAGCGGCGATCCGGTTGAGCCCATCCCTATCAACCGGCTCAGATCGAACTGCCGACCTGGCTCTACGCCGCTCTTCATCAGCGCGCTGATGTAGCTGGCGCTGGTGCCGAAGAAGGTCATGCCGCTCGCCTCGGCGAAGCGCCAGAGCGCGCCCATATCGGGGTGGGCCGGGTT
>DAOUGF010000341.1:0-13204 GCA_034429295.1 Chloroflexaceae bacterium | reverse complement strand
GTGCCGAGCTCGTAGACCTGGGTGCCCACCACGTCGGAAGGCATGAGATCGGGCGTGAACTGGACGCGCTTGAACTCGGCGCGGACGAGCATGGCCAGCGTCTTGGCCATGAGCGTCTTGGCGGTGCCGGGGGTGCCCTCGAGCAGCACGTGGCCGCCGGTGAGCAGGGCGACAATGAGAAGGGTGAAGGGCTCATCCTGGCCGACGATCACCTTGCGGGCCTCGGCGCGGATCCGCTCGACGAGTTCCTGGGTGCGCACAGGGGGCTCCTGGGGGCGTTTGGATCGCGAATGACGCGAAATGCGGCGAAAGACACGAAACGAAGGTTCGAACGTTCGTTACGAAGTGGCGCGAAGCGCTTAAGGGAAGACGCGAAAGAAAGGGCGAAAACGCGAAAGGGAAGGCGCGAAAGGTTACTCCAGTAATAACGCGAGCGCCGCGGTGAGGGCGATCGTCTGGGCGGAGGGGCGCACGGTGTCGGCGCCTGCGGTGAGCACGGCGCCGTCGCCGTCGCCGCCGCGGCGCTGGGCAGCCGCGAGCGCGTCGCGGCTGAGGCCAGCAGCGGCGAGCGCAGCCTCCGCAGCGGCGACGGCGGCCGGCCTGTCGGGCGCGGCGCCGGCCAGTGCCACCACGGCGAGCGCCGTGGTCGAGCCGGGCGTTGGACCACGGGCGCTCAGCCAACGCTCGGCCCGCGCCAGCTGCGGGCGGAAGTCGCCGGCGCGCGCGCTGTGGCCGGCGCAGGCGAAGGCCAGGGCAGCGAGCGCCGTGGCCCCCTCGTCCCCGGCCCAGCTGCCATCCACGGCTTGGGTGCGGGCCAGGAAGCGCAGCGCCGCGTCGCGCCGCTCCGTGGCAGTAAGCCCCCGCTCCGGCCGGCTGGCCTCGATCGGCGCGGCCCCGAGGGGGGCGCTCGGCGCGGGCGCGGCGTAGGCGTCACCGCCTGCGCGCATGACGGCGTCGGGGAAAGTATCTGCGCTGCCGCTGTCGAAGTCGCGCCGCAGCGCGCGGAGGAACTTCGCCGCCATGCCGCTCGACGTCTTCGGCGGGAGGCCAGCGGGAGGCGCAGCAGCCATGGCGAAGTAGGCGCCGGGTGGGGCGGCCGCCGGCCTCGGCGGCTCGAAGGCCTCCCGGCGCGTGCCGGCGGGCAGGTGTACGGGCACCACCACCCGCTCCGTGGCGCGGCGCCCTTCCGCCGGCGCGATCTGCTCCTCCACCGCGACGAAGCTGGTATGGGCGCTCAGCAGGCCATACTCGAGCGCCAGCCGGCGCGCCTCCTCCTTGAGCTCGGCGGCGCGTCTACGGTCGAGCCGGGCCGTGTCCTCGATGGCGGCGAGGCGGCTCTGGGCCCAGAGCCGCGGCAGGGCCGCCCAGGCGCCCGTGCGGTCGGGCGTGACGAGGGGGAGATCCACGCTGAGGCGCTCCTCGTAGCTGCCCGTGGCTGTGCGGCCGCGGATGGTCACCTCGGCGCGCTCCTCGCGGGGGGCGGAGAAGCGGGCCATGAGCACCAACGGCTGGCCGGCGTACAGGTCGGGGATCGGCGAGGGGAGCTGATCCGCCACGGCGGCTCCGCCCCAATCCACCGTGATGTCGCGCAGGAGAGGCAGGGCGGCGCGGCGCTGGAAGCGCTGCACGGCGGGCTCGATCGGCTCGCCGGGGAGAATGTACTCGGCGCTGCCGCGGCCCACCTCGGCCAGCTTGTCGAGCAGGAAGCGGTTCACCGCCGAGCCCACGCCAAAAGCGAAAACGCGGGCCTCGTTCAGGCCTGCGGCCAGCTCCCGCAGCACCGCGTCCTCATTGCCCACGGCGCCGTCGGTAAGGAAAACGATCACCCGCAGGCGCCGCTCGTCGCGGGGTTGGGCGAGGGCCGCCTTGAGCGCGCCCACGATCTCGGTGCCGCCGCGGGCGTCGATCCCGGCGATAAAGCTGTCGGCCGCGTCCACGCTCTCCTGGGTGAAGGGCAGCGGCGCAGGGGCCAGCCGCTCGACGTAGTTGTCGAAGGGAAAGATGTTGAAGCTATCGCCGGGGTTGAGCGCCCGCAGACAGGCCCGCAGGGCGTTGCGAGCTTGGGCGATGCTCTCGCCGCCCATCGAGCCGCTGCGGTCGAAGACGAAGAGCAACTCCCGCGGCAGCACCTCGGCCAGCTCCGGCACCGCCCGCGGCGTGAGCGTGAGCAGCAGCGCCCCAGGCTTCCCGGCGGCCCGATAGGTGAAGGCCGCGCTCGTGTAGCCCTCGCCGGCCGGCCGGTAGCGCAGCAGCAGGTCACGGTCGGGCCGCGCCGCTCCGTCTCGCAAGGTGACGATCCGCCGTGAACGATCTTCTATTATGTCAATCTCATGACTCGGCGACTCGATCTCGGCGAGGCGGCCCACATCGATCGTAATGCGGATGGAGAGGCCATAACCGGGATCGCCCTCAGGCAGCAGCGGCAGCACACCATCACGGGGGCTGGCGGGCTGGCCTTCGGGCACGTAGCGGGGCAGCACGACGGTAGGGACGTTCAGGGAGAACCAGCCGTCGTCGTACGGCACGCGGGCGGCGAAGCGCAGGCGCGCCTCGACCCGCTCCCCCGGTTGGAGGTTGGCGAGCTCGACGCTGAAGAGATTCGGGCGCTCGCGCCCCAGCAGGGCGGCGCTCTCGCCTCGCTCCGCCCCCTCCTTGAAGCGCTCCTCGGCTGCGGCTCGCTCCTGCAGCTCGCCGCGGATCAGGCGCTCGCCGATCCGCAGCTCCAGCTCGCTCACCGCAGCGTCCATCGGCAGCGGAAAGACGTAGAGCGCGTCGAGCGGGGCGCTGTGGGTGTTGTGGAAGCGCTGGACGACGAGGGTATCGGCGATGGGGCCGACCACATCGATCGTATAGTCGGTGTGCTCAAGGGGCACGGGCGGCAGCGACTTATCGTGCGGGAGCAGCATCCCGCCGCGGGGTTCGCTGCCGGGGGCAAGCTCAGCTGGAGACATCGCCGTCCTCCTTTCGGTGCGACGGCATTATGGCATGGGCGGCGCGGGAATTCAAACCTCAGAAGATCCGCTTGCCAAGGGCCGAGAGCCCTAACTCCACAGCCAGCTGGGCAGTGGCGTTGCGCTCATCGAGGATGGGGTTGACCTCAACGAGATCAAGGCTGCAGATGCCGCCGATCTCAGCCAGGAGCTCCATGGCCAAGTGGGCCTCGCGGCGCGAGATCCCGCCGAAGACGGGCGTGCCGACGCCAGGGGCCTCGCGCGGGTCCACCACATCGAGGTCGAAGCTGAGGTGAAAGCCGGCGGTGCCGCGGCGCACTATCGCGGCCGCCTCCTCGATCACGGCCGCCATGCCGCGGCGATCGATCTCGTGCATCGTCGCCACGTGGATGCCGGAGGCGCGGAGCGCCTCGCGCTCCAGCGGGTCGAGGTCGCGTACGCCCACCAGGGCCACATGCTCGGGGCGCACAGCCGGCGTGCGCCCGGCCAGCCCGGTGAGCAGCGGGTGGCCGCGGCCGGTGAGGGCGGCCAGCGGCATGCCGTGAATGTTGCCGCTGCGGGTTGTCTCGGCGGTGTTGAAGTCGCCGTGGGCGTCGATCCAGATCAGGCCGAGGGTGCGCCCGCGGGCGCTGCCGCTCGCCGAGCCGATCGCCAGGCTGTGGTCGCCGCCGAGCACCAGCGGGAGTTGGCCTGCGGCCACACACTCGGCCACGCGCTCGGCAAGCGCCGCGCAGACGGCGGCGATCGGCTCCAAGTAGCGCAGCCGCTCCCCCTCTAGTGGCGCCGCGCTCGTCTCCGCTATCGGCACCTGGAGGTTGCCCAAGTCGTGGACGGTGTGACCCAAGGCCTCCAGCCGCCCCAAAAGCCCCGCGTAGCGCAGCGCGCTCGGCCCCATATCCACGCCGCGCCGACCTGCGCCCAAGTCGATCGGCACACCGATAATTGCGATCTCGCTCATGGCCTCTTCGCCTCCTTCCTGAAGCGCTGCAATGCGCCCGGCAGGGGCGCCATTATAGCAGAGGCGTCGCGCCGTGGCTGTTCCTGCCGCTCGGCCCGGGGGCGCTGCCGCCCCTCGCGCTCCCCGCCGGAGGGGACGCTGCCCCGAATCAGTGCCACCTACACGGTGAGAGGAGATGCGAGCGGGCTCCACCCCTCGCGCTCCCCGCCGGAGGGGGCGGCTGCCCCCTCCGGACCACCCCCAAGCCGGAGGGCCGTACCGTGCCGTCGCCTGGCGACGTACCCGTCCGATCGACGGGCAGAGCCATCCGCCTCGGCCGGCAGCAGATCTGCGGCCGGGGTGGTGTGTGAGCATCGGTTGTGCTACCCGCTTCCGCATACCGGGTTCCTGCTTGCTCTGCGGCGGAGTGGCGTCGGCACGCCGGATCATATAGGGCGCAACCAGCAGGTGAGGGGCACCGCGCTTGGCCAAGGCACAAGCCCGTCGCTGAGACGAGGTAGCAGATCAGTGGCGGCACGGCACTGGCCTCCGACTTGGGGTCCGGGGGCCTCGCCCCCGGCGCGGGGGGTGTCGGGGGGTGGGCGTATGCCCCCCGACAAATCAAGCGGGGTACGGGGCGGAGCCCCGCAAGAGGCTACGTCGCAGGTGCCAACGGCGGGAGCGAGGCGGCAGCCCCGCAAACTGCGGCATCGCTGGCGCAAACGCCCGCTGCAGGAGTGGCCCGATCCTTGCGGTTTCAGGGTGCCCGTGCTATGATCCCTGCCATTCTAGCGCCTGCAACGCAGGTATCACCATCGAGGTCTCCCCCGCCGTGGTCAAAACGCTCCCAACAGAGTTGCCCGCGGTGCGCCCGGATCCCCGGCCCATCTCCCCGCCGCTCGTGCTGGCGTCGGCCTCGCCGCGCCGCCGCGAGCTGCTGGCGGCCCTTGGCGCCAACTTCACGGTGATCGCCACTGACGCCGAGGAGCAGGCGATCGTGCCGCCGCCGGCGATCGCCGCCGCGCTGCCGCCCTTGCCGCTGCCTCCGGCCGACCACCCCACCCTTCTGGCCTGGCGCAAGGCCCACACCGCCAGGGCCCACGCCCCGGAGGCCGTGGTGCTCGGCGCCGATACGGTTGTGGCGCTCCACAACAAGGTGCTCAATAAGCCCGCCGACGCCGCCCATGCCCAGGAGATGCTCGCCAGCCTGTCGGGCCGCAGCCACATGGTGTACACCGGCCTCTGCGTGCTGCGGGGCGAGCAGTATTGGCTCGACGTCGTCGCAGCCGAGGTGGAGTTCCACCCGCTGAGCGCCGCGACGATCGAGGCCTATATCGCCACCGGCGAGCCGCTCGACAAGGCTGGCGCCTACGGTGTGCAAGGGCGTGGCGGCGAGCTCGTGCGGAGCGTCCGGGGCAGCTACACCGCCGTGGTGGGCCTGCCGCTCCCCGCCACCCACCGCCTGCTCACTGCCGCCGGGGTCGTGGGGCTGCACGACCCCGCCGTCACCTACCAGCGCTGGCTTGCGAGCCAGGGAAAGGAGCCGCTACCATGCCCCCCCTCGCTTCCATAAAGCTGCTCATCGTAGACGACCACCCGCTCTTCCGCCAGGGGGTGCGCTGGGCCCTCGGCGAGGAGGACGATATCACGATCATCGGGGAGATGGCGAGCGGCGAGGCGGCCCTCGAGTGGCTCAGCAGCGGGGGTGCGGCCCAGGAGCCGAATGTGATGCTGGTGGACTTGAACCTGCCCGGCATCAGTGGCCTCGAGCTGACACGGCAGGTGCGGCGCCAGTACCCGAGCATCGGCGTGGTGATGCTGAGCATGCACGAGAGCGATGAGCAGGCCTTCAACGCCCTGCGAGCCGGCGCCGCCGCCTACCGCTCGAAGGACGTGAAGCCTCAGGCGCTCGTCGAGATCCTGCGGCGCGTGGCCCGCGGCGAATATGTGATCAACGATGTGGTGCTCGAGGAGCCCCGCGTGGCCAGTCGTGTGCTCACCCAGTTCCGCAACCTGCCCCAGGCCCTCTCCACCGCCCCCGAAGCCGCCGACTTCCCCATCTTCACACCGCTCAGCGAGCGGGAGATCGAGGTGTTGGAGCGCATCGCTGCCGGTGGCAGCAATAAGGAGATCGCCGACTCGCTCGGCATCAGCACTCAGACGGTGAAGAACCACATCTCCTCGATTCTGCGCAAGCTCTCACTGAACGATCGCACCCAAGCCGTGCTCTTCGCCCTGCGCCGCGGCTGGATCGAGACGCCCAGCGAGATCAAGCAGGGCCCGCAGGCTGAGGAGGAATGACAGGGTGACACGGTGAGGGGGTGACAGGGTGACCCTATCGGCGCCAACAGACGGTCACCCGCTCACCAATGCAATTTCAGGCGACCTTTTTAGCCATGTCGCCTTGCGCTCTGGCCTTATGAAGCTCTAGCGGTACGGGCTACTGACTACGGGCTACGCTGTACGGGCGCTATTGTCACCGGCCCCGCATGGCCCGCAGGAACCTCCGCCCGTACTGGACGAACGAGAGGGTGAAGGGGACGAGGGCCAGATAGAGGGCCGGCCGACCGCTGCGGGGGCCATCGGCCACATAGAGCAGCGCGGCCAGCGTGAGCAGCGCGGTGGTGAGCTTGCCAGTGCTGGCGGCGGTGGCAACGTGGGCCTTGCGCCGCAGCACGACGATGGCGGCCAACAGGATGCCCGCATCGCGGAAGAGCAGCAGCCCCGTGGCCCACCAGGGGAATCCTCGCGTCTTGGAGAGGATGATCGCCGCGCCATCGAGCAACAGCTTATCGGCGATCGGGTCGAGGATCTCACCGAGCCGCGAGACTTCGCCCCGCGAGCGGGCGATCGGGCCGTCGATCGCGTCGGTGAGCATCGCCGCGGCAATATAGAGTAGCGCGGCGCGGCGCCGCTCTGGTCGCCTCAGCGTAGCCAGAGTCGGCGCCACGAGCAGCAGCCGAATGACGGTGAGCAGATTCGACGGGTACAGGAGCTCACGCGGCTCGATCGTGTCGGGAAGATCGCGCAGCCGCATAGATCCCCCTTGCTACCTACATTGTGGGCCCGACGGAAGAGGGATAGTCGTAGCCGGAGGGGCGCCCCAGCTGCTGCAGCTTCTGGCCCAGGAGGTGGCCGAAGGCCGCCTGGCCGTAGGGCACGGTGAAGATGAAGCCGATGACCACCATGCTGCCGAGGCCGCCGACGAGGCCGCAGAGGATCGAAAGCAGCCAGAGCACCACCCAGCCGCCGAGATCCTGCCGCACCATGCTGATCACGGCGCCGAACTCGAAGGCGCTGCCGATGCTGCCCGTCTGCAGGTAGCGCAGCATCGCCGCCAGCATCAGCGGCTGGATGAGGATGGCCGCCACGAAGATGAGCGGGAAGATGCACAAGAAGGTGCCACCCAGCACCGCCCCCATCGCCTCCTCGCTGCCCGAGGCACCACCGAGGCCGACCGCAGCGCAGACCACCAGGCCGGCGAGCACGATGATCGGCAGGGCATAGACGAGCGAGATCACAAAGCCAGCGAAGCCGAGGCTCAGCTTATCGCCGAAGTTATCCCACTTCGGCAGCGGGCGCGGGCTGTTCATGGCCACGTTGCGGGCCGTCTCCAGCATATAGCCGATCAGCAAGATCGAGCCGAGGATGGGCACCAGGATCAGCAAGCCCATGATCAGGATGCTCGTCACCCACTGCTCGTCGTCGAATACAAAGCTGAACGCCCTCCCAATGTCCATAGCGCTGCTCCTTCTGGTCCAGGCGGATCTTCTCGGGTCCTCGCAGTATATACGCTCTTAAGCACCGCTTGTTGCAGCGCTAGGATTCCATGCCGAAGGCGCGCCGCTCAAGCTCCTTCTCCGCGCCTACATAGAGCTGCACCACCACGAGATGGGCGTACACCAGGGCGGAGAGCGTCAGCCAGATCCCGACGATGATGGCGATGAGCTGGCCAGGGAAACTGAACCTGGCAAGGGTGAAGGTGGCGGCGCTGAGCAGGAGGGCGGGGAGGTAGGCGGGCAGCGAGGCGAGCCGCGCCCGCAGGAAGACACCTCGTTGCCGCTCGCCCAGCGTCCAGCGCAGGGTCGCGGCGCTGATCGCGTCCTCGATCCTGCCCTCGCGGGCGAAGATCAGGCGGCCGGCGGGGGAGACGCCGGCGAGAAAGAGCCCGAAGGTGAGGAGCGCAGCGGCGCCGAAGACCACGAGCAGCGCCGCGCTGATGTTGGCCTCGCTCTGCATGCCAGCGGCCACCAAGCCGACGCTGGAGCAGATCGCGAGCAGGCCGGCGAGCAGGAAGGGCAGCACCACAAAGGCGAAGTCGATCAGCAGGCAGAAGAGGCCGGTGAGCCAGCGCAGCGAGGGGTCGCTCCAAGGTGGCAGCGGCGTAGGGAAGCCGCGCCTGCTGTTATCGAGGCTCTCCATCACGAAGCCGGCCGCCAAGGGCAAGCCCAGGCCAGTGAGCGCTGCGGCGCCGTAGCCGAGGCATTTGAGCCACCAGCGCTCGTCGCGATGCACAGTGGCCACGGCCGCGCCTAACGACACGGAGCTGGATCGGCGACCAGGGCCGCTCATTCTTCAGCACCGATGAGGTAGCGGCGAGTCAGATCGAGGGCCAGGGTGCCCACGAACTCCCAGCCCTCCGGCTCCCGCAGGTCGAAGCGGCGGGTAACCTGCCGGCTGCCCTCGGGCGTCACGAGGGCGACGCTCACGGCGGTGAGGCCGCTCGGGTCGGGCGCGCTGGCGGCCTGGGCGGCCAGCCCGAGATCGCTGCGCCAGCGATCGGCTGCGCTGATGGCGCCCGCGTGGGCCAGGGCAGCGGCGGCATGCTCGTCGGCCGGGCGGTCGAGAGGGTGGATCAGCAGGCCCCGCAGGCGCTCGAGGCCGCCGGGCGCCCCGGCGAGGGCCCGGTAGATTGGCGCCAGGCCCACGCCCTCGTAGAGGGCGATCGTCAGCTCGCGCTCCGTGAGCAGCCGCGCCACCGCATCGGCGAGCGGCTCATCGCCCACGATATGGTCGCCCAAGCGCTCACGGACAATGGCCTCGGCGCCAGCGATCAGAGCTTCGGCCTCGGCCTTGCTGGCTGCCCGCGCCCCGATGCGCAGCTCGTAGCGGGCCTGCTTGGCGGAGATGCCCACGGTGGGATTCTGCTGCATCATCAGGTCGGCGATCAGCTCGCCGATGGCGGCCTCGCCGAGGCCGGTGGCGTGGAGCGTCTTCACCAGGATCACATCGGTGACGCCCCGCTCGTCCCGCAGATACGGGATGACCACGCTCTCGAAGAGGAAGCGCATCTCGTAGGGGACGCCGGGCAGCACGATCGTGGTGCCCAGAGGGTCCTCAACGATGAAGGCCGGCGCAGTGCCGCGGGGATTCTCGATGGCGCGGGCGCCGGCTGGCAGGTAGGCTTGGCGCCGGTTGCTCTCGGGCATGGGGCGGCCCATCGCCGCGAAGCGGGCGGCGATCTGCTCCATCAGCTCGGGGCGAAACTCTAAGGCCCGGCCATAGGCGAGGGCCACGGCCTCGCGGGTCACGTCATCGACGGTGGGGCCGAGGCCGCCCGTGCAGATCACCAGATCGGCGCGGCCAAGCGCCTCCCGCAAGGAGGCGGCGATGCGCTCGGTATTGTCGCCGACCACGCTCTTACGGAAGAGATTCACGCCCGCGGCGGCGAGCTGCCGTGCGAGGTAGGCGCTGTTGGTGTCGATCGTGGCGCCAAGGAGGAGTTCGGAGCCGACGGCGATGATTTCAGCATCCATCGCTAGATCTCGTACTCACCGCCCCCTGCGGCCTCCCGCTTCACCCGTTCGCGGTAGCGCTGCCAGAGCTCATCCTCGCGGCGCTTGGCGGCCCGCTTGCCTGCCTCCAGAGCGGCCTTCAGCCGACCGCCGATCGCCCCATCGCCAGAGGCGGGGCTGGCCGTGAGGCCGAGGCGGGCCTCCTCACTGGCCCGCTGGTTCACGATGTAGATCGCGGCCGCGCCCAACGCCAGGCCGATCACCACGCCGACGGCGAAGCGGGTGTTGGCGTCCACCATACGACGCCCGCGCTCCCGGCGCAGGGACTCGATGATCTGCAGGGCCGCCTGCCGCTCCGTCGCCAGCGCGTCCATAGTGCTGGCCCGCTCCGCCCTGATGGCCTCGCTGAAGCGCTGGGCCGCATCGGCGAGCGCGTCGGTCTCTACGATCATGGTAGCTCCTTGAAAGGAACAGGGCAACACGGCCGCCTCGCTGCGCCTGGGGCCGGAGCTCCGGCAATGGGCGCTTTTGTCCGGCCTCGTGCCCTGTACCCTCTTCCCTCTGCCCGCTATGCGCGGCTCTTCACTTCCTGCACGGCCCGCTCGATGAAGGCGGCCACAGGGATCGCGCCGAGATCTTCGCCGGAGCGCATACGGACGGCCACGGCGCCCGCTTCCTGCTCTTTGCCGCCGATTATAAGCATGTAGGGAATCTTCTGCAACTGGGCCCGGCGGATCTTCCCCTGCATCCGGTCGCGGCTGTCGTCGATCTCCACCCGCAGCCCGGCCTCAGCGAGCCGTCGCCTGACCTCCTGCGCGTACTCCATCTGCCTGTCGGTGATCGGGATCAGCACGGCCTGCACGGGCGCCAACCAGAGCGGGAAGGCCCCGGCGAAATGCTCGATCAGCACGCCCAGGAAGCGCTCCGTGGTGCCTGTAACGGCGCGGTGGAGCACGACGGGCGTGTGGGGCTGGTTATCCTCGCCGATGTACTCCAACCCGAGCCGCCGCGGCTGGATGAAGTCCACCTGGATCGTGCTGAGCTGCCACTCGCGCCCGAGCACATCCCGCGCGATGAAGTCGGCCTTGGGCCCGTAGATCGCCGCCTCGCCCGGCGCCTCGCGGTACTCCACGCCGTAGTGGTCCATAGCCGAGCGCAGGGCGCCCTCGGCCAGATCCCAGGCCTCGTCGTCGGCGATATACTTGCCGCTCGTGCCCCGCAGCGAGAGATCCACCCGGTAGTCGCTGAACTTGTAGGTCGCCAGCACCTCGCGGATGAGGTTCAGGGCCAGGCCGAACTCCTCCTCGATCTGGTCGGGGCGGCAGAAGATGTGGCAATCGTCCTGGGTGAGCGCCCGCACCCGCGTGAGGCCATGGAGCGCGCCGCTGTCCTCGTAGCGGTAGAGGGTGGCGAACTCGGCGAAGCGCAGGGGCAGTTCGCGGTAGGAATGGACGCCCATCTCCTTGTAGAGGGTCATGTGGCTCGGGCAGTTCATCGGCTTGAGCCGGAAGACCAGATCCTCGCTCTCCACCATCGGCGGGAACATGTTCTCGCGGTAGGCGTCGTAGTGGCCCGACTTGCGGTAGAGGCTCTCCTTCACCACATTGCCCGTCCAGACGTGCTGGTAACCGTAGCGGGTCTGCACCTCGCGGACGTAGCTCTCCATCTCGTGGCGCAGGATCTCGCCCTTGGGCGTGAAGAGGGGCAGGCCAGGGCCGATGTCGTCGGAGAAGTAGAAGAGCCCGAGCTCCTTGCCGAGGCGGCGATGGTCGCGCTTGCGGGCCTCCTCGAGCATATGGAGGTACTGGTCGAGCTCGGCCTTGTTGTTCCAGGCTGTGCCGTAGATACGCTGGAGTTGCTTATTCTTCTCGTCGCCGCGCCAGTAGGCCCCGGCGATGCTCATGAGCTTGAAGCCCTCCGGGTCGATCTGGCCGGTGCGCTCCAAGTGCGGGCCGCGGCAGAGATCCTCGAAGGTGTCCTGCCTGTAGGTGGAGATGACTACGCCGCCCGGCTCGCCGGGGCGGGAATCGAGCGCGGCCTCGGAGGGGTCGGCGCTGTCGGCGACCTCGCCGTACTCATCGGCGCCTTTGACGAGCCCATCGATCAGCTCTAGCTTGTAGGGCTGATCCTTGAACAGCTCGCGGGCCTCCTCGGCGCTGACGACGCGATACTCGAAGGGGAAGTCGCCGGCGATGATGCGGCGCATGCGGGCCTCGATCGCGCTGAGATCCTCGGGCGTGAGCGGGCGGGGCAGGTCGAAGTCGTAATAGAAGCCATTCTCGATCGGCGGGCCGATGGCGATCTTACCCTCGGGGAAGAGCTCCAGCACCGCCTGGGCCATCACGTGGGCCAGGGAGTGGCGGAGGCGATAGTAGGGATCGTCCTGGGGAGTGACTGGCATATCATTCTCCTTGATAGGGCAGGGCCCGTAGAGCCGAAGTATTCGCTCCGCGAATGCCTCGACGCTACGCAATATCAATTCGTAACGAGCACGAGCTGACCCTCCTCGACGCGGAGCTCCTCGACGGAGCGGCCCTGGGCGGAGAGCTCAGCATTGAGCCGGTCGGCGAGGGAGCGGGCCAGGTCATCGCCGGAGAGGACCATGGCGAGCGGGCCGCTGATGTTAGCCGAGGTGACGACCACGCGCCCATCCTGGGCGGCCAGGCCCACAGCGGCGGTGCTGCTGAGGCCGTAGGCGCCGATCTCGGCCACGGCCTGGCCGCCGGTGAAACTGACGCTGGCCCGCTCGAGGGGCGCGAGCGCCTGGGGGTTGGCGGCGATATAGCCGTTCACCTCCTCCTCGCTTACCACCAGTTCGCCGGGCGGAAGGGCGGCAACGGCGCCCGGCAGCGCGGCGCCCGCCTGCTCCTCCACGGCGGCACCGAGGCCGCTCTGGGCGGCAGGCGCGGGGCCCTGTGGCATAAGGGTCGGCACCGGCCCGCCGCCGATCTGCTCGGCCACTTGGCGGCTAACGGCGGGGCGTATCGCCAAGGCGTAAATCAAGGCGCAGAGGGCGGCGACAAAGAGGACGGCCAGCAGGGCGCCTGCCAAGCCGCCACGCCTGCGCCCGCGGCGCCGCTCGCGATATGCGTAGCGTCCCATCATGTACTCCAAAAGAGAAAAGCCCTCGTCCACAATGGGACGAAGGGCCGCTTCGTGGTTCCACCCACCTTCGGAATGCAGAATGCAGAATGCAATATTGAGAAAGCCGCGCTTCCTCTAGCCTGCGCTCCTGCATCTAATGAGAATAGCCCTGCAGCATGCTGCATTCTGCACTCTCAATGCTGCATTCCCTCGGGGCGCTATAACGGTCGCCGGCCGGGCCCCCATACTTGCGCTTTCACTGCCTTTTGCGTCCACACGTTCCGGGGGTCGCTCAGAGGTGGTTTTCGCCTGGCCTATACCCGGGCGCGCTCTCAGTCGCGGCGCGCCCTCCCTGTTGGCGGGGCGACAGGCTACTCGTCCTCGTCGTCGCTGTCGTGCTCGGTTGTAACGTGCTGCGATGATCTTACACGGCACGGCGCGCGGCGTCAAGTGACGTCGCGCGCCGTGCCTGCGCGGTGGGCGGTGCCTACGCGGCG
>DAOUGF010000340.1:0-8249 GCA_034429295.1 Chloroflexaceae bacterium | reverse complement strand
ACGCCGGCGATGATGCGCACCTTGTGGCCGTTGGCCGTCAGTACGCGGGCGTGGGCAGCCATAGTGATCTCGACCCCGCCGACGTAAGGAGGGCCGGCGTAGTGGAGTATGGCGACGGTGCTCATCCGATCTCCCCGCGGCTCATGCGGATCGCCAGGTCGATATAGCAGGCGGCCGACCAGCCGAACATCGGCGCGGCCTTCGGCGGCGGCTCGCCTGTCTGCGGGTGGTAGTACTCGTAGATGTCGCTCTGGCCCATCACCAGGCGCAGGGTCCGCTCGGCCAGGGCCGCGGCTACCTTGCGGAAGCCTGTGCGCTGCAGCGCCTCGACAAAGATGTAGTTGATGTTGATCCAGACCGGGCCGCGCCACATCTGCTCCGGATTGTAAAACTGGTCGCAGATAGCTACGGTGGGCAGCGGGTGGGGCGTCCAGAAGCTTTCGGGGTTCTGCAGGTGGGCCACCAGCCGCTCGTTGATCGCTCTGGGCATACGCCCGGTCCAGAGCGGGTAGAGGCTGAAGGGCGTGAGCACCTTGATCGGCTGGTGCTCATACTGCGACCAGAAGAGGCCGGCCTCCTCGTCGTAGAAATGCTCGATCATGCGGCGGGCGATGGCGTCGGCCCGATTCTTCCAGAGGGTGGCCTCGCGCATGCGACCGAGCAGCCCGGCCATCTTGGCGAGGGCCTCCATCTGCAGGCAGAGGTAGGTGTTCAGGTCCACCGCCTCCACCGGCATGCCCACGTCCCAGAGCGGGCTGTCGTCGAGGCCCGACGAGAAGGGGTGGGAGTACTGGACGATGCCGTCGGCGTCGTCGTCGTTGAGCCCGAACCACCAGGAGTTCCAGCGCACGAGCGGCTCGTAGATCTCCCTCAGCATGGCCAGCTCGCCGGACTGCTCATAGACGTGCATGGCCACCCAGGCGACGATCGGCGGCTTGGTGACGGCCGCGGCCACCGGCAGCTCCAGCTGGGTGATCGTGCCCTCATCATAGACGGCGTCGGGGATCATGCCGTCGGGGAGCTGATGGTCGAGCATGAACTGGATCTGATCGGAGGCGAGCTTGGGGTCGGTGTAGCGGAAGGCGAGGGCGTGGAAGTAGTTGTCCCACTGCCAGGCGCCCACGTAGTGGGCCTTGCTTGGCGCGACGCTCTCGCGGCGGAAGAGGCCGTAGGGCGAGAGGATGTTGTTGCCCAGCACCCACCAGGCGTAGTAGTACTGCTGTCGCCAGGGCTCATCTACCGCGGGCACGGCGGCGAACCAGCGATGCCAGCGCTCCTCGGCCGCGGCGAGGGCCACGCGGAAGGGCTTGACCGCCCGCTGCAACTCCATGCCGGCCTGGATGTGGAGGATGATCGCGGCGTCGAGATCGCCTTGGGCGGTGAGGATCACATCGTAGCCGTTGCCGTTGTGCTCCACCTGGTTGAGAACTAGTTCGGCGTTGGTGGAGTAGGCGCAGTTGCGCACCGTCTTGAACTCGCCGCCGCGGGCGTCGGGGCGGGCCAAGTCGGGCACCACGGTGAAGCTGATCCCCGCCGGCACGCCGCTGGGCAGGCCGAAGCTGATGGTGTACTGGTCCTGGAACACGCAGCGGAACTCGCCAATGGGCGTCTGGAAGACGATGGCGTGGGGGTAGGTGGTGGCCTCGAAGGGCACGGGGCGACCCTCGCCGTCCACCAGGCGCAGGTTGGGGATGTAGGGCGGGCGCTGGCGGTAGGCCGAGAGCCCGGGGGTGAGGGCAGTGAGCCGCTCGGCGAGCTTCAGGTAGAGCGTGTGGGGCTGGCGCCGGTCCTTGTAGAGCAGCAGACGCGAGCCGCGGTCGCTGAATGGGATCTGCTCCAGGCGGATGCGGTTCTCGAGGGCGAGGAGGTACGGGGAGGTAGGCACGTACACGGTCGGCTCCTCCGTGGCTCCGGGTGGGATATCTCGCATTGTACCACGGGCCAGTGGGTGGGCAGGGATGGGGGCAAGGGGCGGCCCGCTCTGGCTGCCCTAGTGCCTGTAGTGCGTAGTCCGTACAGCGAGAGCCTCACAAAGCCTGAGAGCCAGGCGACATGGCCAAAAAGACCGCCTGAAATTGCACTAGCGAGGAAGCTCGGGGTATTCGCCAGCTTGCTGCAGAAGGTCCGGCGCTGACAGCTCGCTGGTACTGCTGAGCCCGCTCTCGGCGCCGAGGAGCATGCAGCGATGGCGTGTCGGCGCTGGCGGCCGTCGGGTTTAGGGGTCCAGGGGACAACGTCCCCTGGCGCGGGAGGTCCAGGAGGGCCAGCGTGGGCCCTCCTGGACCGGGGGAGCGGGGGCGGCGGACGCAGTGGCGCGAAGCGCTTGCGCCCCGCAAGAGCTATATCGGTGACACCGACGCCAGGGGGTGCGGGAGACGAGGCCCGGGGTGTGGGCCGGCCAGGGCAGGCCGCCGCTACGGGTGTATGGCTTCGAGGTGGGGGAGCAGCACCACACTCTCCTGCTCGTTCGGGTCGGTGCGGGCGAGGATGGCCACAGCCTCGTCGGGGCCGGGGTTGTATGGCAGGTGGGGCATGCCGGCCGGGATGTAGAGATACTCGCCGGCGCGGATGGTCATGTGCTGCTCAAGGTTCTCGCCATACCACATGTTGGTCACACCGCTCAGCATGTAGATCGCGGTCTCGTGGTTCTCGTGGAGGTGAGCCTTCGCCCTCGCGCCGGGCGGCATGCGCAGCAAGTGCATGCAGATGCCCCGAGCGCCCGTGCTCTCCGCCGAGATGCCCGCGAAGTAGCGCAGCCCCTGCTTGCCCTCGAACGTCTCATCGTCCCGCACCAATTTGCACGTCGGCTGCTCAGCGCCCATGCTCCACCTCCGGATTTGTAGCTAGCAGATCGTGGCCTCGATACCTCAGACAAGGTTCCAGGGGCGGGCGCTCCTACGAATCTTGTCTTCGTTCTTCCCTACTGTAGCACACTCGCCCGCCTCGACGCCCTGTGCTACTATGGCGCACACGCCAGCGTCTGTGCCGCCCGAGCTCGCAGCTTCCAGGTCCATCGGGGGCGCTGGCGTCAGCACGCGGCAGCCGCATGCTCAATGCTCCACCCCACAAGAGCGCTGCGTGCCGCCCCTTCGATCCCCGAACCCAGGAGGTCGCCATCATGCCATCATTACAGGGGAGAGTCGCCATCGTCACCGGAGGTAGCCGCGAGATCGGCGCGGCCATGGCCGAGGCGCTGGCAGCCGCGGGCGCGGCCGTGCTGATCTCATACCACGGCCAGCCCGAGTTCGCCACCGAGGCCGCCGAGCGCATCAGCGCCGCGGGCGGCCGGGCGCTGCTGCACCACGCCGACCTGACGAGCGTCGCCGAGTGCCGGGCGCTGGTTGCCCGCGCCGTCGAAGCCTTCGGCCGCCTCGACATCCTTGCCGCCAACGCGGGCATCACTCTCTGGGGATCCTTCCTCGAAGTCGAGGAGGACATGTGGGACGCTGTGATCGACTTGAACCTCAAGGGCTCCTTCTTCTGCGCCCAAGCCGCTGCCCGCCAGATGGTCGCCCAACGGGCCGCCGCCCCCCACGATCCATACGGCGGCCGGATCGTCTTCTCCTCCTCGGTCACCGGCGGGGTTGCCGCGCGGAACTGCTCGCCCTACGCCGTCAGCAAGGCCGGCCTGCGCCATATGGCCACGGTGCTCGCCGGCGAGCTCGGCACCTACGGCATCACCGTGAACGCCCTCGGCATCGGCGCCACGCTGAACGCCCGCAATCTGCGCGACGATCCCGACTACGAGGCCCACTGGGCCGGCGTCATCCCCACGGGGCGCTGCGGCCGGCCCGAGGATGTCGCCGCCGCCCTGATCTATCTCGTCTCCCCGGAGGCGGCTATGGTCAACGGCCACACCCTTATGGTCGACGGGGGCTGGTCGGCGACAACACGTTTCCCGTAGGCTGTAGTTGTACTGTTTCATTATCTTGGCACATTCTGGCGCCTGTTCTCGCGCCTTCAAGCTGAGAGCTTGGGGGCGCGGCTCAGCGGCACTGGTGTGCCAGCTTTCGAAGCAGTACTGTAGTCCATAGGCCGTAGTCCGCCACGCCCCTTCGACAGGCTTAGAGCCCAGCCATCTTGGTGGTCCGTACCGACCACCGACGACAGACGACCGACGACCGCTCGCAGCCTGCCCGACAGTAGTTGTCGTCTGTAGTTGCTCGTCACCCATCCCCAACCCACTTCCGAATCGCACAACTAGCAAGAAAGGCCCCCCTGTGGATCTCGATAGGCTCTACGCGGCGGATCAGACTCTCTTCGCGGTGCGGACCCACGCCGCCGGCCCTCAGGGCGCCTTGCCGCTCACCGAGGAGCAGCTGCGAGATGCGCCAAGCGGCGATCTCTTCGCCCTCAGCCAGAATGTGGGCATGGGCTGGAATCCCGCCGATCTTAACCGCCCGCAGGTGCTCATCCTCAGCACCCAGGGCGGCATCCGCGCCCCCGACGGCACGCCCGTGGCTCTCGGCTACCACACCGGTCACTGGGAGGTGGGGCTCCTCATGCAGGCGGCCGCGGAGGAGCTCCGGGCCAACGAGGCCATCCCCTTCGCCGGCTTCGTCACCGATCCCTGCGATGGCCGCAGCCAGGGCACCACGGCGATGCTCGACAGCCTCCCCTACCGCAACGACGCCGCCCAAGTCTTCCGCCGCCTGATCCGCTCCCTGCCCACGCGCCAGGCCGTGATCGGCGTCGCCACCTGCGACAAGGGCCTGCCGGCGATGCTGCTGGCCCTGGCCGGCTCGCCCGACCTGCCCTGCGTGCTGGTGCCCGGCGGGGTGACATTGCCGCCCACCGTTGGTGAGGACGCCGGCAAAGTGCAGACGATCGGCGCCCGCTTCGCCCAAGGCGAGCTGACGCTGCAGGAGGCCGCCGAGCTTGGCTGCCGCGCCTGCGCCTCGCCCGGCGGCGGATGCCAGTTCCTTGGCACGGCCGCCACATCCCAGGTGGTGGCCGAGGCGCTCGGCCTCGCCCCGCCCCACAGCGCGCTGGCGCCCTCGGGCCAGCCGGTCTGGCTGGAACTGGCCCGCGCCGCCGCGCGCCTCGCGCTCGAGGCCCATCGCAGCGGCCTGCGCACCCGCGACATCCTCACGCCGGAGGCGATCCGCAACGCTATGGCCGTCTATGCCGCCTTCGGCGGCTCCACCAACCTGCTGCTGCACATCCCGGCGATCGCCTACGCTGCCGGGCTGCCCCGCCCCACCGTCGAGGACTGGATCGATGTGAGCCGGCGCGTGCCCCGCCTGGTGGACGTGCTGCCGAACGGGCCGAGCAACCACCCCACCGTCCGCGTCTTCCTCGCCGGCGGCGTCCCTGAGGTGATGCTGCAGCTGCGCCGCCTCGGCCTGCTCCACGAGGACGCCCTCACCATCACCGGGCAGCCCTTGGGCGCCGTGCTCGACTGGTGGGAGCGCTCGGAGCGCCGCCAGCGCATGCGCGATCTGCTCCGCGACTTGGACGGCGTGGACCCGGACGAGGTCATCATGCGGCCGGAGCGGGCGCGGGAGCGTGGCCTCACCCCCACCGTCGCCTTCCCGCAGGGCAACCTGGCCCCTGAAGGCTCGGTGATCAAGGCCACCGCGATCGACCCGAGCGTCGTGGATGCCGACGGGGTATACCGTAAGCTCGGCCGGGCGCGGGTCTTCACGCGGGAGCGGGCGGCGGTGGCGGCGATCAAGAGCCGCGGCCCGGATCGGGTGCAGCCGGGCGAGATCGTGGTCCTGATCTGCGGCGGGCCCCTCGGCACCGGCATGGAGGAGATCTATCAGGTGACCTCGGCGCTCAAGCATCTGCGTTGGGGCAAGGAGGTGGCGGTGCTCACCGATGCCCGCTTCTCGGGCGTAAGCACCGGCGCGTGCATCGGCCATATCGGCCCCGAGGCCCTGGCCGGCGGGCCGATCGGCAAGGTCCGCGACGGCGACCTGATCCAGATCGTTGTGGACCGCAACACCCTGGCCGGCAGCGTGGATCTGGTGGGTGAGGGCGAGACGATCTTCGGCCCCGAGGAGGGTGCGCGGGTGCTGGCGGCCCGTGAGCCCCGGCCGGACCTGGCGCCGCACCCGGCGCTCCCCGATGACACCCGGCTCTGGGCGGCGCTCCAGCAGGCCAGCGGCGGCACCTGGGGCGGCTGCGTCTTCGACGTGGAGCGCATCCTGGCGAAGCTGGGGCAGTCTGCCTAGAAGCCTCACCTAGTCCAGTCGGAATGTATCTGTAAGGGCGGCCACGATGGGCCGCCCCACACCGCGCCAAAAGCCCCTCTCCGCTCCCCAAGCTCCAAGCTTGGGGGGCGGAAAGAGGGAGCTTGAGGCTTGGGGGTGGAAAGAGGGGCTTCAAGCTTAGCGAGCAGCTGAGCAGTACATCTAAAACCGATCGATCACCGTCACGCCGGCGCCGCGGAAGTTATCGAGATCGGCGAGTGCGGCGGGCGCCTCGTCGAGCGAGATCGTCTTGCCCACTAGCAGGTCGGGGCGCAGGCGGCCGGCCTCGATCAGGCCGAGCATGGCGTCGTAGCGGAAGGCCTGCATCCCGTGGGTGCCGATGATCTGTAGCTCGTGGGCGATCACCCGATCCATCGGCAGCGGCGGGTGGCGCTGATCGGCCAGGAGCAGCCCGACCTGCACGTGGCGCCCGCGCTTGCGCAGTCCTCTGATCGAGTTGAAGCATGTGGCCGGGCTGCCCAGCGCGTCGAGCGAGAGGTGAGCGCCCCCGCCGGTCGCCTCGCGGACTGCCTTCGCCACATCGCGGTGAGCCGTCGCGTCGATGGTGATGGCGGCGCCCAGGGTGCGCGCCAGTTCCAGCCGCTCCTGATTGATGTCGATCGCCACCACCTGCGCCCCTGAGGCCGCAGCGATCATCACCGCGGAGAGGCCCACGCCGCCGCAGCCGTGGACGGCCACCCATTCGCCCGCGACCACCCGGCCCTGATCAACGACGGCCCGGAACGAGGTGGCGAAGCGGCAGCCGAGGCTTGCGGCCGTCACGAAGTCGAGGCTGTCGGGCAGGCGCACCAGATTGATGTCGGCCCGCTCGATCGCCACATACTCGGCGAAGGAGCCCCAATGGGTGAAGCCTGGCTGGAACTGGCGATCACAGACCTGATGGTTGCCCGAGGCGCACTGCGGGCAGACGCCGCAGCCACAGACGAAGGGCACGGTCACGCGCTCGCCAACCTGCCAGCGCCGCACATGCTTGCCGATAGCGACGATCTCGCCGGCGAACTCGTGGCCCGGCACGTGGGGCAGGGTGATGTCGCGGTCGTGGCCCATCCAGCCGTGCCAGTCGCTGCGGCACAGGCCGGTGGCCTGCACGGCGATCACCACGCCGTCGTCAGCAGGCGTGGGGTCGGGCACGTCGCGCACCCCGAAGGGTTGGGCGAAGCTGTCGTAGATCGCGGCTCGCATGGGATGACTCCTCTGCGCCGCTCGGGCGGCGCACGACAGGGCGAAAACAGTGCTACGATTGTACGCTATCCCTCGGAGTTGCCCAAAGGAGCTTGCCAATGTCAGGCGCAGAGCTTACCGCCATCCCCATCCGTGAGGCGACAGCGACGGACGCGCCGGCCCTGGCTGTGCTGCGCTACCGTTTTCGCAGCGCCATCGGCACGCCCGTCGAGGAGGAGGCGGCCTTTGTGGACCGGGCCGCGGCATGGCTGCGGGAGCGGCTCGGCCGCTCGCCCTGGCGCGCCTGGGTTGCCGAGGCCGCGGGCGACCGTATCGTCGGTAACATCTTTCTCCAGCTGGTGGAGAAGCTCCCCAACCCGGTCGTCGAGGCAGAGGCGATCGGCTATATCACCAACCTGTACGTCGTCCCCGAATACCGGCGCCAGGGGATCGGCCGCCGACTACTACATGCGGCGTTGGCGGCGTGCGCGCCGGGCGAGGTTGACACGCTCATCCTCTGGCCGACACCTGAGAGCGTGGCGCTCTACCGCAAGGATGGCTTTGCGCCGCCCGCGAGCATTCTCGAGCGGCCGCTGCCGCGGGGGCAGTGAGCGGCGCTGGCGTCTCGCGCCGCTGGTGTGGGTGTCTCCTCACGGGAGTTTACGGGCGCAATCGCTTCGCGCCACTGCGTCCGGCGCCCCATGCCCCGCTTGCTTTGTCAGGGGGCGTACGCGCGCCCCCCGACACACCCCGCGCCAGGGCCCTCGCCCCTGGACCCCAAGTAGGAAGCCAGTGCTGTGCCGCCACTGATCTGCGACCTCGTCTCATGTGCGGGCTTGAGCCTTGGCCAAGGGCGGTATCCTTCGCCTG
>DAOUGF010000339.1:0-14439 GCA_034429295.1 Chloroflexaceae bacterium | reverse complement strand
CGGCCCCATCGTCTAGCGGTCCAGGACGCCACCCTCTCAAGGTGGAGATCGCGGGTTCGAATCCCGCTGGGGTCACCAATCACGGGCCCGTGGTGTAGTGGTTTAACATACGGCCCTGTCAAGGCCGGGATCGCGGGTTCGAATCCCGTCGGGCCCGCCAAAAGGCGGCAGAAAGGCTCACAGCAATGTGGGCCTTTTTGATTCTCGCTGAAAAACGCTTTACACCACTTCACGGCAGGTACGCCCCAAACAGCTCCCACATTTTCGGCGTCACCTTGCGCTCGTGAAAGAGTTTAGGCTGCCAGGCGGCGAACTCAGCGGCGAGCTTGGCCTTGCGTTCGAGAGCCAAGCCGGCATGATGCTGGTAAAGCCAAATCGCGAGGCACTTGGCGGCGATGCCGTACCAAGCGACTTTGTTCACCCTTCGTGCTTTAGAATGACAGACCGGCGCCGGGATACCTGTTTGGCGCTGCACTGCTTGAGCCAGACCTGTCAGGAAGGCAGCGGTTCCAACGGCCTCTATCAGCGGATGCACAGAGTTCCGCGGCCTATGCCAACTGAGACACCCATCGCCATCCACATAGCCGCGCACCAGGTGCGGCAGATAGGCCGCCGGCACCATGGGCCAGGTGAGCGTGAGCGACTTGCGCTCGCTGCCGCCCAAGCGCAGCAGTTCCTCGAAGATGGCCTTGCGGCAGATCACCAGCTTGAACACCTCGGAGCCGGTGATGCGGGTGAGCCTACCAAGGCCGATCGTCGCACGGAGCAACTCGAGGTGGGCCAGATCCTTGCTGCCGATGGAGACCGTGTAGCCGCCGGCGCCTGGCTGGTAGTACATGTTGCCGTCGGCGAACCAGTAGCCGAGCACGTAGGCCATCGCAGGGGACCAGGAGGCGAAGAAGCTCATGGCGCAACCCTTCTCCGTATTACACGAAACAGTGTAGCATCTTCAGCTCTCCTTGTCAAACATCAGTTCTAAAAAAGAACCCCCCACCTTTGAGAGGCGGGGGGCTTTGCCGGCATGAGCCTGAGTTTACGACACGAGCAGCACGATCGGCACGACGAGGATGGCGACGACGACGAGGAGCAGCCCGAGGATCTTGAGCTGCTCAGCGGTGCGCCGGGCGGCGAGTTGCTCGCGGGCCTCAGGGGCATAGGGCACATTGGGCAGCTCGCCGAGCAGCACCTGGCCGAGGGTGTTGGGGGCGGTGAAGAGGGTGGTGAAGAACGTGACGAGCAGCTGGCGGGCCGTGATCAGCGGCGGGGCCCAGTAGGCTTCATCGGCGCGCAGCGGCCTGCCGGTGAGCGCGCAGCGCAGCTCTCCGCTGATGACCGTGGTCTCAGCGCTATGGTCGGCCTGACTCTGGGCGGTAGCGATGTCGGTTGGCATTGATGGCTCCTCCTCACGTGATTGGATGATGGCAGTGTCGTTGTGGATCTTCACGTCGTGGTGAAGCCTTGAAGCAGCGCCGGGCGCGGACTGGGCGCGGCGCCAGCTGTCTGAACCTTACGAGACACGACGGACGAAGCGGTCGATTCGCTCCAGGGCCTCTTCGATCTTATCCATTGAGGCGGCGTAGCACGCTCGCACATAGCCGGCGCCGCTGGGGCCGAAGGCGTCGCCGGGAATAACGGCGACCTGCTCCTCGACGAGGAGCCGCTCGCAGAACTGCTCGCTGCTCAGGCCGAGATGGCCGATATACGGGAAGGCGTAGAAGGCGCCCTGGGGCTCAAAGGTGGGGAGGCCGATGCTGTTCAGGCCGCCGACGATCACCTGGCGGCGCCTGTCATACTCGGCCACCATCGCCTGGACGTTATCCTCGCCGAAGCGCAGAGCCTCCAGGCCGGCGTACTGGCTCATTGTGGGGGCCGACATGATCGCGTACTGGTGCACCTTACGCACCGCAGCGGTGATCTCGGCGGGGGCCGCCAGCCAGCCCAGGCGCCAACCCGTCATCGCGTAGGCCTTGGAGAAGCCGCCGAGCAGGATGGTGCGCTGCTTCATGCCGGGAAGTGCGGCGAAGCAGGTGTGCTCGACGCCATAGACGAGCCGGTCGTAGATCTCATCGGAGAACACCAGCAGGTTGTGGCGCTCGGCCACGGCCGCCACCTCAGCCATGCGCTCAGGGGAGAGCACGGCTCCTGTGGGGTTGTTGGGGTAGCCGATCAGGATGGCCTTTGTGCGGGGCGTGATCGCGGCCTCGAGGGCGGCGCCGCTCACCTGGAAGTTGTCCTCGACGCGAGTGGGCACAAACACAGGGCGCGCATCGGCGAACTGCACGCAGGCCGGATAGGCGACAAAGCAAGGCTCGGGGACAAGCACCTCGTCATCCGGATCGAGGGTAGCGAGGGCGGCCGCCATCATCGCCTCGCTCACACCGACGGTCATGAGCAGCTCGGTCTCGGGGTCGTAGTCGGCGCCGTAGAGCCGATTGAGGTGGGCAGCGAGGGCGACGCGGAGCTCGAGCAGGCCGGAGTTCGAGGTATAGGCAGTGGTCTGGTCGATGGAGCGCTTGCCCGCAGCCCGGATTTCGGCGGGGGTGATGAAATCGGGCTCGCCGACGCCGAGGGAGATCACATCGGGCATAGTGGCCGCAATATCGAAGAAGCGGCGGATGCCTGACGGCGGCACCGCGCGGACGCGGCGAGAGAGATATTCGCTCGACATGCTCAGCTCCTGTGGCGATAATCGCACGGGCGAGACCTGTTGGCTATCTTACCATGCCGGTCGTGCGACGACGCTACCGCATAGCAGCCCCTTCTCTAGGGGCCCAATGGCGCCCACTCTACCACATCGACGCTCTAGTGTACGGAGCGGCCGGGCGCCCGTGGTACTATGGGCGCCATGAAGAAGGCAGCACTTAGCAGAGCGATCGCGCCACAGCCCGCCGCAGGCATCCGCACCAGCGTAAGGTCGTGGGCGCTCTGGCTCGGCTTGGGCGTACTGGTGGCCTGCGCCTTTCTGCTGCGGGCGTGGACGATCCGGCAGAGCCTGCCGTTCGTCGATCACCCTGACGAGCCCAACCCGATCGACTATGTGGTTGGGATGCTGCGCACGGGCGATCCGAACCAGCAGTTCTTTCAGAAGCCGTCCCTCTACATCTATCTCCTGCTCGCTGTGCTGCAGGTTCACCTGCGCTGGGGGCAGGCCACCGGGCTCTACGGCGACATCGCCGAGATGGTGGTCACCACCCACATCGTGACCACCATCCCCGGCTTCTTCCTCACGGCGCGCCTGGTGACGGCCACCTTCGCGGCGCTGACGGTGCTCAGCGCCTATGGGCTGGGCGTGCGGGGTTGGGGCCGCGGGGCCGGGCTGGTCGGCGCCCTGTTCATCGCCGTGTCGCCCTTCCACCTGCGCTTCTCTCAGTGGGTGACCACCGACGTCCTGGCTGCCTTCCTGGCCTCGCTCAGCCTGAGTGCGGCGCTGCTGGCGCTGCAGAGCGGACGCTGGCGCGCCTATCTGGTGGCCGGCGCGTTTGCGGGGCTGGCCGCCTCAGCGAAATATAACGCCGGGGCCGTCGCGGCGGCGATCGTGGTGGTCGCGGCACTACGGATGTGGGATCAACGGCCAAGGGCGAAGGACCAAGGCCGAACGGAGGGCGACAAAGACGCCCCATCGGGCTTTGGCCCCTGGTCATTCGTCGTTGCCGAGAGCGGCAAGCTTGCGGCAGCTGGGGCGGCCGCGATCGCCTGCTTTGTGGCGGGGACGCCGTACGCGCTGCTGAGCTGGAACCAAGTGGGCGGGGGCATCGCGCGGCAGTGGAACAACTACGGTGGCGCAAACGGCCACTACCGCGGCGCCTGGAACGTGGCTGGCTATGGTGAGTTCTTCCTCTTCGACGGGCTGGGGGTGGCGGGCTGTCTGCTCACCCTGGTGGGCCTGGCCATCCTGGCGCGGCGCCGGCCGCGGGTGCTCGCAGTCTGGCTCGGCTTCGCCCTGATCTCGCTGCTGATCCATCTCTCGCGCGCGACCCATTTCATGCAGAATATGCTGCCGCTCGTGGTGGCCTGCACGCTGCCGATGGGCGTGGCAGTGAGCGAACTGCCCGGCATGCTGGCGCGGCGCGCCCCGCGACTGGCGCCCCTGGCGCTGGCGCTGCTGCTGGGGCTGACGGCGCTCCCACCGCTGGCGCGCTCGCTCGCCACGGTGGGCCGTCAGGCCGCCGGCGACGGGCGGTTGGAGCTGCTGGCCTGGATCGAGGCGGAGGTGTCGCCGGGCGCCCGCATTGCCGCCGAGCTCAAGCCGATCCCCGGCCCCACCGAGGCTCGCTGGACGGACGTGCCGAGCTTGCCGGCCCACGATTTGGCGTGGTACCGCGCCCAAGGCTACGCCTACCTGGTGGCCTCCTCGAAGCGTTGGGGGCAGATGGAGCCGCCGGCCGCCTATGAGCCGCTGCTGGCCGGCCAGGTGGCCGAGTTCGGGCCGCGCCACCCCGACGAGATGCTCGGCCCGCGGCTGCTCGTGATCGCCACAGGGCTCACAGCCGACGATGCACCGGAGCCGCTCGCCGGCGAGGTGTGGGTGGGCGGGGCGCGGCTAGCGGGGGTGGCGATCGGCGACCCCTCGGCCGACGGTGAGCCGCCAATGCTAGCGCTGACACACGAGTTCAAGGCCGGCGGAGTGCTCGGCCTGCGGACCTTCTGGGAGGTCGAGGAGCCTTTCGGCCAGGACTACTTGATCTTTGTGCACCTGCTCGACGCGAGCAACCAGCGCCCGACGCAGCGAGACGCGCCGCCGTGGCAGGGGCGCTTCCCGACGAGCAGCTGGCGACCGGGCACGCTGGTGGTTGACGCCAATGACGTGTATCTGCCGCCAGGGCTGGCACCTGGAGAGTATCGGATCGTTGTCGGCATGTACGACCCGGTGAGCGGCGCGCGGGCGCCCGTGACGATCGGCGGCGCACCCCTGCCGGACGGGATGGTTGAGGTGGGCACAATCACCGTGGCGCCATAGGGTCACGATGGGCGGCCATCACGGGCGGCCACGATGGGCCGCCCCTACGTGTCTGGCGCCTGGATGTGGTTCTGGTTAGCGGGCGGCGCGCTCGCGGCCGTAGGCGAGGATCTCGTCGAGGAAGCGGGATGGCTTGAGGATCTGCCCGCGGCTGCGGCCCGGGGCCCAGGATAGGTAGAGGCGCTCGGCGGCACGGGTAAGGGCCACATAACAGAGGCGCCGCTCCTCCTCCACGCCCTCGGGAGTGGCCACGCTGCGCTCGTGAGGCAGCGTACCCTCCTCGAGGCCCGTCACAAATACGGCCGGCCACTCCAACCCCTTCGAGGCGTGGATGGTCAGGAGTTGCACCTGATCCCGTTGGTCCTCATTGTCGTCGGCTGAGGTGAGCAGCGCGATCTCCTGGAGGAAGGCGCTCAGGCTGGTGTGCTCCTCGGCGGCGCGGCTGAGCTCCTGGAGGTGCGCGCGGGCGTCGGGCAACTCGTCGGCGCCGAAGCGCTGCTCGAGGGCGGCCATATAGCCGCTCTGCTCCAGCACATCGGCCAGCAGATGGTCCGGCGGAGTGGTGCCCTGAGCCATGCGGCGCCAGCGGGCGAGCAGGGCGGCGAGGCGCCGGGCGCCCTCGGCCGCCTTGGGCGACAGGAACTTCTGGGCCTCCGGGCTGGCGAGAGCCTCGGAGAGCGGGATGCCGGCTTGGGCGGCGAAGGCGGAGAGGGTGGCAAGGGACTGGGCACCGAGGCCGCGGGCGGGCACGTTGGCGATCCTGGTGAGGCTAAGGTTATCGGCCGGGTTGTTGACCACGCGCAGGAAGGCGAGGGCGTCGCGCACCACAGCCCGGTCGTAGAAGCCGACGCTGCCGCGGACGCTGTAGGGGATGCGGGCGTGGCGCAGCGCCGCCTCGATGGGCCGGCTGAGATGCTTCGTACGGTAGAGGACGGCGATCTCCCGCAGGCGGCGGCCCTGGCGCTGCAACTCGGCGATGCCGCGGGCGATCTGCTCGGCCTCCTCGCGCCCGTCCTTCGCCTCATTGATCAGGATGCAGCGCTCGCCCGGCAGCGAAGCCCCGGCGGCCCGTAAAGCCATCGGCGGCACTGTCTTGCTGTGGCGGATCACGGCATAGGCGGCGTCGAGGATTGGCTGGCGCGAGCGATAGTTTGTCGCCAACTCGATCACCTGGGCATCGGGGAAATCGTGGGCGAAGCGGGTGATGATGCTGTGGTCGGCGTTGCGGAAGCCGTAGATGCTCTGCATGCCGTCGCCGACGACAAAGAGCGAGCGGGGGCCGCTGTGCGGTGAGCTCGGGCGGGTGAGCAGCTCGACCAGGGCATGCTGACCAGGGTCTGTATCCTGGTACTCGTCAACCAGCAGGTGGCGCCAGCGGGCTTGGCAATCCTCAAGCACGTCGGGATGCTCACTCAGCAGGCGGTGGGTGATCAGGATGAGGTCATCGAAATCGACGGCGTTGGCCCGCTCCAGAGCGCGCTGATACCGGCTGTAGCAGGCGGCGACAAAGCGCTCGACCGGATCCGCCGCGAAGCGAGCCATCAGCCGGGGGGTGAGCATACGGCTCTTGGCGCGGGAGATGCGGCGGAGCAGCTCTTCGGGCTCGAGCAGCATGGGCGGCCGCTCCGTAGCCGCATCGAGGGCCTCGGCGGCGAGTTGCAGCTGCTCGTCGGCGGCGTAGATCGAGAAGTCGCCGGTGTAGTGGCCAATACGCCCGGCGATCTGCTCGCGGAGCAGGCGGGCGCAGACGCTGTGGAAGGTACCGGCCACGAGGCCGCGGGTGCGGGCGCCGAGCATGGCGCGGAGCCGCTCGCGGAGCTCTCTGGCGGCCTTATTGGTGAAAGTGAGGGCGAGGATCTGGCTCGGCTGGGCGCCGTAGTGCTCGATCAGGTAAGCGATACGCAGGGTGAGTACGCGGGTTTTGCCGCTGCCGGCGCCGGCCCGCACCAGCACTGGGCCAATAGGCGCCGTGACAGCTGCGCGCTGCTCGGCATTCAGGGATCTGAGGGCGTCCATATCGTCTCTGCAGCTCAAAGTTTCCGGCGCGGCATCTTACCACAGCCGGGCGAGCCCAGTGGGGCCGCGCCGGACCTGGCCGCTGGCGCGACGGTCACGGCCGAGCGATGCTCACAGGCCGTCGTCGGGCAGAGGGGAGGCGCGGGCGCGGCCCATCACGGGGCAGGGGAGTCGCAGCGCTAGAACGGCACCTCCTCATCCTCCGGAGGCGCCTCGGCCTCCTCAGCGGCGGCCATGGCCTCGGGGGGCACGCCAGGGCGGGTGTCGAGGAAGATCACGCTCTCGGCGCGGACGAAGGTGCGCGAGCGGGGCTGATTGGTGTTCTTATCGGTCCAGGTCTCGGTGCGGATGTAACCTGTGACTCGCACCCGGCTACCCTTGTGCAAGTGGCTGTTGCAGAGCTCGGCCAGCCGCTCCCAAACCTCCACATTGACCCACTCAGTCTCGAAGGTGCGGCGGCCCGCCTCATCCTTGGGGCCGAAGCGCTTGGTAGCGATGCTCAGACGGCAGACGGCGGCGCCGTTGGGCAGCAGACGCAGGTCGGGGTCGCCGCCGAGCCAGCCCAGCAGCTCGACGTGATTCACGGTGTTCTTCACCTGGCTCATGGGGTTACAGTTCCTTAACTTGTGAGGAGGCCGGGCGCTGCGCTACGACCGGCGGCTGGCGCTGATCAGCTCGCCCTGTGTACCGCGGCGAGAAGCAAAAGGTTACGGTCGAAGCTCGGCGCTACTGTATAATGGCCTCCCTAACCGGAGCAGGCGGGCGCCACCTGAAAACACCATATCGGGATGATAGACCACACCGCGACCCAGCCCCACACCCTCGCCACCATCCTCGATCTGAGCCGGATCGTCAGCTCATCGCTGGATCTCGACGTTGTGCTCGACAGGATCCTGGTGGCGGCCCGCGATCTGAGCGGGGCTGAGATCGTCTCGGTGATGATCCTCGACGATACCGGGGCGGAGATTCAGATCGGCGCGGCCTACGGCCTGACGCCGGAGGTGATCGCGGCGAGCAAGTTTCGCCTCGGCGAGGGGATCGCCGGCTGGGTCGCGCTCCACGGCCAGCCGGTGCACACCGTGAATCTCAGCGGCGATCCGCGCTTCATCGCGGTGGCCACCCCAATTGACGCTTGCCTGCTCTCGCTGCCGCTGCGGGTGCGGGAGCGCACCCTGGGTGTGCTGAATATTGCCCGACGCCAGCAAACACTCTTCGATGAGTCGCTGGTGCAGATGCTGGAGATCTTCGCCAGCCACGCGGCGATCGCCCTTGAGAACGCCGCCGCCGTAGCCTCGCTGCGCTACGCCGCCACGCGCGAGCGCTTAACCAGCAGCGTGTATCGGGCCACCCGTGAGCGGGGCGCGATCGCCCCTGTGGCCCAGCAGATGCTGGCCGAGCTGAGCACCACCTTGGAGGGCGCTGAGTGTGCAATCTACCTGCCGGCCAAGGCTTCGGCGTATGCTCCGCTCGCCATAGCCCCCGCCACTCAGCGGGAGGAGGAGGAGTGGCTCCCGGCCAACCCGGACGCGCCGACGGCCGAGCGGGCCGGGCAGCGGGGCACAGAGCTCCAGGTGCGCATCGATCTGCAGGGAGACGGGACGGGCTGGCTCGTTGCGACAAAGGGTGGCGAGTATTTCTGGCGGCGGGCCGAGCGGGAGCTTGTGAGCTTCGCCGCCGATCAGGTGGCCTTACTGATCCGTAACGCGAGCCTGGTGAGCCAGGAGGAGCGCAGCCGCGAGCTGAGCCGTACTCTCAGCCAACTCGCTGCAGCCTGCAACGCAATGATCAGCCAGGAGTCGCTGCTGGATTTTATTCTCGAGCAGCTGGCTCGTTTCCTGGCGTACGACTCATCCGGCGTATTTCTCTTTCACGATGATCATTACGCGCGCCTGGTTGCCGGCAGGGGCTTCCGCTTCGCCTGCACGGGCCTGGTGCTCTACATGGGGCCTGGCACACTCACCTGGCAGGTGCAGCAGGAGCGACGGGCCATCTATGTGCCCGATGTGCAACAGATCTCTGGCTGGCAGGCGGTGCCCGACGCCGATATGATCAGGGGCTGGATCGGGGTGCCGCTACTTGTCGATGAGCAGATTATCGGGCTTCTCACGATCGACAAATGGACGCCTCACGCCTTCACCGAGGCCGATGTGCAGGTGGCGCAGCTCTTCGCCGACCATGTGGCGGTGGCGATCAACAACCAGCGGCTCCTGCACGAGGCGCAGACGCGGGCGGCCCAACTGGAGGTGCTGCACCACGCCAGCGTGCGCCTCGGCACCATCCGCGCAGTGGAGCCGATGCTCGAGGAAGTGGCACGGCTGCTGCACACCGGCTTCGGCTACTACCAGGTCTACGTCGGCCTGATCGAGGGCGACGAGATCGTTCTGGCCGCAGCCCAAGGCGTTGTGAACAGCGTCGCCGACTTCCAGACCATGCAGCGCTACAGTGTGGAGATCGGGCTGACGGGCTGGGTGGCGCGCCATGGCGAGACGCTGCTGGTCAATAATGTCAACGCCGATCCGCGCTACTGCCGGCACCCGCAGACGGCCGCGACAGCGGCTGAGCTAGTTGTACCGATCTGCGCCGGCGAGCGTGTGCTGGGAGTGATCGCGGCGCAGAGCACCACAAGCGGCGCATTCAGCCAGAGCGACGTGCACCTCATGGAGGCCGTGGCCGGGCTGACAGCCATGGCCTTGGAGGCGATCCGCGGCGACGAGGAGCTGCGGCGGGCCCAGGAGCGCCTGGCCCTCGGCGAGCGGCTCAGGGCCATGGGCGAACTGGCGAGCGGCGTGGCCCACGACTTCAACAACCTGCTGACGAGTATCCTTGGCCACACGCAGCTGTTACTGGCCGAAGAGCTGGAGAGCAGCATCGCTGAGGAACTGCGGGTGATCGAGCGGGCGGCCCTCGACGGCGCGGCCACGGTGCGCCGGCTGCAGAGCTTCGCCCAAACGAACCGTGCGCTGCCGAACGAGATGGTCTCGCTGTCTGAGATTATCGCCGAGAGCCTGGCGCTCACCCGCCCGCGCTGGCGGGACGACCCGCAGAGCCACGGCACGCAGATCCATGTTGTCCAGGAGATCGGTGAGATCGGGCCATTCGCGGGCGACGGCCCGGCGTTGCGGGAGCTGGTGATGAACCTGATCCTGAACGCCATCGACGCGATGCCCAACGGCGGCACGCTGAGGCTCCACACCAGCCTCGTCGCAGCAGAGGCCAGCCCTCTTGGCGTACCGGCGGCGCTCCTGCTGGTAGCCGATAGCGGCATTGGCATGAGCGACGAGGTGCGCTCACGGATCTTCGAGCCGTTCTTCAGCACCAAGGGCCCGGCCGGCACGGGGATGGGTTTGGCGGTGGTGTACGGCATCGTGCAGCGGCACCAGGGCCTGATCACCGTGCAGAGCGAGCCGGGGCAAGGCAGCAGCTTCAGCATTTACCTGCCGCTGCGGGCCGGCGGCGTTGAGGCGAGCGCGCCCGCAGCGGCGCCACCGCCGGATGCCGAGCACCTGCAGATCCTTGTGGTGGACGATGACGAGGGGGTGCGCCGCGTGCTGAGGCGGCAGATCAGCCGCATGGGGCACAGCGTGAGCGAGGCCGCCTCGGGCGAGGCCGCCCTGGAGCGCCTGCAGCAGAGTCGCTACGATCTGCTCTGCACCGACCTGGGGATGCCGGGGATGTCGGGCTGGGAGCTGATCGAGCGGGCCAGAGAGCTGGACAAAGGCCTGGCAACCGTGCTGGTGACCGGATGGGGCGACCAGATCGATCAGGGGGAGGCGCAGATGCGGGGTGTTGATGCGGTGCTCGCCAAACCTTTTCCCGCGGCCCGGCTCCAAGAAGTGATCGATACGCTGCGGGGACGGCGGGCGGCGGGGCAGGGCAGCGAACATGGACGCTGAGCGGCCAGGGGAGGGCGCAGGGCCACCGGCGTTGCAGTGGCGCATTCCCTGGCGGGCGATCCGCCGCCAGCTGACCATTTTTTGCGGCACCGTGGCCACGATCGCGCTTGTGGCGCTGTGCACCAGCGTGCTGGCCGTATGGCTGCAGGGGCGGCGAGACGAGGCGCGCAGCGCCGATCTGCTGGTGGTGGTGGCGCCAGCGCCGCCCACCGAAGCGCTGCTCGAGCACTCGCTGGAGCTCTTCCGGCGAGGCTACGCGCCCCAGATCATGCTGGTGGGCGCGGGTGGCGCGGCGCTGCGGGCCCAGTTGGCGGAGCGGGGCGTACCGGAGGCCGCGATGCTTGTGACAACGCCAGAGGAGGCTGCGGAGGCGATCAGCGCGGCGCAGCGCGGCGGCGCGAGCAGCGCGCTGGTGGCCGGGCCGCCAGCTGAGCTGCTGCTCTGGCTGAAGCTTGCCCGCGACAACGGGCTGCGAGCCTACGGCGCTCCTACGCCAGGGGAGACGGCCACCCTGCCTGAACTGCTAGCCGCGGGGGCGCGCTACTGGCGCTATGCCTTGCTCCAGCGCTGAGCAACTCTCTGACCCAGTATATAGTACCTTGGTCCCACTTCAGCTGCCGCCCGTTCGCTGCGGCTGGCCAGCGCCGCCCTATAAAGCTGACAACGATTATCAGATTCTTCTCGGTGGAGTTAAGACGGCCTTCAGCTCGCAGTACCTGCCTGAAAGCGGGCTGATAGATCCCATATTCACAAAAGGCAGCTGGATCGGCTCGCAAAAATCTTTTACAGTCATGCCGAATAAAGGTTACAATTCTTTTACGTCAATTGGATAGATATGGCTTCATGAAGCATGAAGTGTGAGTACTATTGACAGAACCGTGTGATTCTATTAAACTGCGTTTTACTTTTGTACAGGTTTGGAAGCCTACCTTGTCGCAATGCTATGCGCGGCGAGTAGGCCCGCACCACGGTCGTCACGCCAGGAGCAGGGCGAAATGCGCCTGGCAACCTGGCTCGTAATGACGGCGCTCTGAGAAAGCGCTGACGCTTGCGGGTATTGCGATCCTGTGCTACACTCGGGCTATCCCTGCCTGACTGCCAGCCTAGAAGCGCAAGCACCAAGAGCGTGTAGCGGGCGTAGAGCCCGTAAAACTGCGCCAGGGCGTACCCAAGTGAGGTGGATTGCTCCATGATCGAGCTTAAGCGAAACCTGCCGCCCGCCCGGCTGCGGGGGGATATCGAGGGCCTGAACCAGCGCGCCGCTAGTAGACGTGATCGCTACAGGCAATACAGTCGCTCCTTCGCTAGCCTGCGCAGACAGGCCGCACGCTTCGCCTCTCCTGGCGCTTGGCTTACCGCCCTTCCAGCCCGCTTCCTGCTCCACACAGTTGTCGCTCTGACGGTGCCATTGGCTCTGCTGCTAAGCCAACTCCCCTCCCGGCCCGTCGCCACCACCACTCCCGACACAGACCCTATCCTGCTCGAGGCGCCGCTCAGCGTCGGCCCGGTAGTGCTTAACGACGCTGAGGTGGGCATCAGCGCGTTGGAGGGCGAGCCGCTGATCGGCGACCCGCCGCTCAACGAAGACGATGCCCTGCCTGTCCCGCTCTCGATCTCCTCACGGAGCGAGTTGCTGGCGCCGCTCACCGTCCCCGCGATGATCGCGGGCGACGTGGTGAAACTGCGCAACGGCCCCGGCCTGGCCTATGACGAGGTGAGCCGCATCAACGGCGGCGAGGGCGTGCAGGTGATCGGCCGCCACGAGGATTGGCTGCAAGTGCGGCGCGACGGCGACCAGACGATCTACTGGGTGTCCGCCGAGCTCGTGGATATCCCCGAGGCGGTGACCTTCAACCTCACCCAGGTGCCAAGCGAGCTGATCCCGCCCCCGCCCCCGCCTAAGATCGGCACGGTGCGCGAGGAGGGCGTGAACCTCCGCGATGGCCCCGGCACGAACTATGTGAGCATGGCCAAGATGAGCGCCGGCCAGGATCTGACTCTGGTGGAGCGCTATGAGGGCTGGTTCCTGGTTGAGTACGGCACGCAGTACGGCTGGGTCACCGGGGAGTTCCTCAACATCGTGCCCGGTGTGGTCGAGCGGGTGCCGGTGGCGCAGTCGATCCCCGACCCGAACCCGCCGCTGGTCGGCTCGGTGATCGAGAACGGCGTCAACCTCCGCAAGGGCCCCGGCTCCGCCTACGATCGGGTCGGCTCGGTTGGCAGCGGCACGCAGGTGAGCCTGCTGGCCCGCTATAAAGACTGGTACAAGGTGCAGCTGGAGAACGGCACGCAGGCCTGGATCTTCTCCGACCTGATGAAGATCGCGCCGATGGCCGCTCGCCGCGTGCCCACCACCACTAACATCCCGGCCCTGCCGGCCCGCGCCGCCCGCGCCACCGGGGGCAGCAGCGGCGGCGGCGCCGCGGTGAACATCCCCGCCAGCGGCGATGTGGCAAGCTACGCGGTACAGTTCGTCGGCTCGCGCTATGTCTGGGGCGGCGCCAGCCCGCGGGGCTTCGACTGCAGCGGCCTCACGAGCTATGTCTACCGGCAGTTCGGCGTGAGCCTGCCCCACAGCGCCGCGGCCCAGTACAGCACCCGCTACGGCGCCATGATCGGCAGCATGAGCAATCTCGCCCCGGGCGACCTGATGTTCTTCGCCGGCACCACCGGCGGGCGCGGCATCACCCACGTCGCGATCTACATCGGTGGCGGCCGCATGGTCCACGCCATGACCCCGCGCTACGGCGTGCAGGTCTCCGGCATCTGGAGCAGCTACTGGCAGAACCACTTCGTCGGCGCCATCAGGCCTTATCGCTAGGCCGGCACAGCTGCTGTTCGCCCCCGCCCCACCTGTTGGGAGCGGGGGCTTCGTTTTGCGGTACAATCGGCAGCCGACCATGAGCTTAACGGGAAAGGAAGCCTATGAAAGGCCTGGTGCTCAGCGGCGGCAAGGGCACGCGTCTGCGGCCCATCACCTACACCAGCGCAAAGCAGCTGGTGCCGGTGGCGAATAAGCCGGTGCTGTTTCGAGTGATCGAGTCGATCCGCGATGCTGGGATCAGAGATATTGGGATCGTGGTGGGCGATACGGGCGATGAGATCCGCGCCGCCGTTGGCAACGGCAAGCGCTGGGACGTGAAGATCACCTACATCCCCCAGGAGGAGCCGCTCGGCCTCGCCCACGCGGTGAAGATCAGCCAGGAGTTCATCGGCGACGAGCGCTTCGTGATGTTCCTCGGCGATAACTGCATCCAGGGCGGGATCAGCCCGCTGATCGAGCAGTTCGGGCGCAGCAAGCATAACTCGCAGATCGTGCTGAAGCAGGTGAGCGATCCTCGCTCCTTCGGCGTGGCCGAGCTCGACGACGAAGGTCGCATCAGCCGGCTGGTGGAGAAGCCCCGCGAGCCCCGCAGCGATCTCGCCCTCGTCGGGATCTACATGTTCGACCACCATATCTTCGAGGCGGTCAACAGCATCCGCCCCTCGGCCCGCGGCGAGCTGGAGATCACCGATGCGATCCAGTGGCTGGTGAGCGCCGGCTACAGCGTCTACCCGTATATCCACGAGGGC
>DAOUGF010000338.1:0-2146 GCA_034429295.1 Chloroflexaceae bacterium | reverse complement strand
CCCCGGCGAGCCGCTCGAAGGTCGGGCTGGTGGGCGACGGCGCGGCGGGCCGGCTGGCCGCAGCGCCAATCCTAGCGCGAACGAAGCTGAAGTCGCTGCGGCGCAGCATCAGGCGCCGCAGGGCGATATCTAAGGGCAGCAGGATCAGCGCAAGGATCAGCAGCGGCAGCCCGATCTCCTGAGCGCGGGTCACATGCCCGGCCACCGGCGCGAAGGCGTCGGCTGCGGCGCTCAGCGTCGTCCCGCCGGTGATGGCGGTGAGCTCGGCGAGTAGGGCCGGGTTGGCCTGGGCGCCGCGGTACTCGGAGGAGTAGGGCACTACCAGCCCGGCCGTCTCCTGGAGCACCACGCGGTCGGCGGCCGCGCCGCTGATCTGCACCAGGTAGGTGCCCGGCGCCGGGCTCTCGATGCGACCCTGGTAGGCGCCGGGGCCAACCTGCGGCAGCGGCAGCTCGATGCGCGTGCCGTCGGTGCCGATCAGGGTCGCCGTCACCGCCAGGTTCTCCTGGCCCGAGCCGGTAGTCAGGCGCACCACGGTCTGGCTGCCGGCCACCGTCACCTCGGTGCTGATCTCCTGGCCGCCCTGCACGGGCAGGACGGCGCCGAGGAGCTGGCCGGCGAAGCGGGGGAAGCCCTGCCAGCGCAGCCACTCCGTGGCCCACTTGCCCTTGGCGTCGCTCAGGAAGGCCGCCGAGCGCCCCAGCCCGTACTGCCAGGTCGCCAGCAGCGGCTGCTCATCGTCCGTCTCCAGCACCGCCCGCGCGCTCTCCTTCAGCGTTGAGCCGTTGAAGCCGTAGAGCGGCGGCAGCCCGCTCAGCCCCGCCAGGATCGGGCTCTCCCCGATCGCCACCGGGGTGAACTCCCGCTCGACGATATAGTTCCCAACGGTCGTGATCGTCTCCTGCACGAAGATCTGCGGCACTTGGGACATGTCGGCCGCGGGGTAGTAGCGGCCGCCGCCCGCGATCGCCAGGCGCTCCAGGTAGTCGGCAGAGCCGCCGCCCGCCGCCACCACCGTGAGCGTCACGCCCTGGGCTCGCAGGCGCTCGGCGATGTCGGTCTGGTCGCCGCCGGAGCCCCAGCCGTCGGTGAGCAACACCACATGCTTGATGCGGGCGTCCACGCCCTGCAGCAGCGACTCGGCCTCCTGGAGACCAGCCCGCACATTGGTGGAGCCGCGGGGCTCCACATCGGCCATGGCGTCGATCACCTGCTCCACCGTAGGCCCATCTACGGGCGGCAAGGTCTGGAAGGCGCGGCTATCGAAGGAGACCACACCGAGCGTATCCTGGGGGCCGAGCAGGGCCGAGGCCTGGGCCACCGCCTCCTTGGCGATATCCACCTTGCGCTCGCCGGCCGACTGCATCTGGGCGCTGCCGCGGTCGGGGCTGGCGCAGTGGCAGGCATCCATCGAGCCCGACTTATCGATCACGAAGACCATCGCCAAATCGGGGCGCTCTTCGCGGTCCCGCACATCCATGTAGACGGGCAGGACTTCCTCGACGGGGGTGCGGCCGTAGCCACCCACGCCGAAGCTCTCCTCGCCACCCACCATCAGCAGGCCCTTGCCGAGGTCACGGACATAGCCGGGCAGCGCGGCCATCGCGCCGATCGGCAGGTCGCGGGCGGGCGTATTCACCAGCACCACCGCCTCGTAGGCGCTCAGGCCGGCGAGGTCGGCGGGGATCCTGTCGGGGGAGACGATCTCGGCGATCATATTGGTGGCCTCGAGAGCTTCGGCGAGGGGCACGGCGTCGGCCCGCTCGGCGGCCACCAGCAGCAGGCGCGGCGGCCCCTGCACTTGGATGAGGGCCGAGGCCTCATTGTTCTGCGCGCGGCCATCACGCTCGGGCTCCACCTCCACGCGGAAGCGCTGGAACCCCGTACCGCTCACCTCCACCTCGAAGGCCACATCGTTAGCGCCCGGCTGCAGCTCCACCGTCTGCTCGCTGAGCACGCCGCCGTCGCCGAGCAGCCGCACGAGGGCCCGCTGGGCTACAGTGCTCTCGATGGTGGTGTTGATCACGGCGAGCTGGCCCTCGCGGACGCTGGCGGGGGCCTCGAGGCTGGCCACCAGGGCCTCGGCGTCGCTGCTGGTGAGGGGCAGATCCACAACATCGATCGGCACGCCGCGGGCGGCTGCCAG
>DAOUGF010000337.1:0-10584 GCA_034429295.1 Chloroflexaceae bacterium | reverse complement strand
TCGGCCACTCGCGGCAGATCCTGCAGATGGATGTCGGGGGTATGCCGCAGGCCACCTACCTCAAGAGCATCGAGCTGCTCGGCACTAGGGTGCTCCCTCAGATACGCAAGGAGCTCGACAAGCGGTGATGCGGCACGGCGCGCTTACTCTGCCGCCATCGCCTCGATCTCGAGCTTCCAGCGGGGATCGAGGAGCTGGCAGCAGACTACGGTCGAGGCAGGCTGGTGCGCCCCGAGGTACTTCACCCGCAGCTGGACGTTGGCCTCATCGTATTGTGGGTGGGCCAGGTAGGTTCGCAGGGAGATAATGTTCTGGTAGCCCATACCGGCAGCCTGCAGGATCGTGCCCAAGTGCGTCCAGATCAGCTCGCCCTGCTCCTCAAAGGACTCGGGGATCGTGACGCCATCGGTGTGGTAGCCGTTGAGGCCACTGATGATCAGCAGGCGCGACCCTGCGCTGAGCTCGATCGCGTGGCTGTAGCTCCGGTACGGTGGGAACAGGCCCGGTGGGTTGTGCCTGATGATGGCCATACGTACATCTCCGCTCTGGGTGCTGATAACCGCGTCCGTTCTCTGGTATCATTCATCCTACCGTATGTCCGCCCGGAGAACGGCAGCGATGCGCACCCGCCGCCCACAGCGCACCAGACAGCGGCCTCCCGGCTCCCGCCTGCGCGACTACGCGCTGGCCATCGGCATCGTGCTGGCCGTGGCTTTTGGGATGCTTGGCTACGTCTGGTGGCAGCAGTGGGGCCTTGCGCAGGAGCGCGGGATCGACCCCGCGCAGCTGATGCCGCCGCAGACGCTCGCCCTCTCCGCCGGTGGTATTCTCGCCTTCGGATGCTACCTGGCTTGGGGCATGCTGTTCGTCGGCCGCATCAGGCCCTTGCTGGCGGAGTGGCTGGGGGAGCGGCTCGGGGTGAGGATCCGCGAGCGGCGCAAGGGGCACTGGAGCGCTGAGCCGCCCGCCGGGCTGGGTATAAGGCTGCTCGTCGTTCTGGCCGACATCTGCTTCCTTGTACTCGGGTTCATCGGCCCCCTTGCCCTCTTCCTTATCCCGCTGTTCCTGCTGTTAGGGGGATGAGCGGCTCTCAGCGGGGCGAGAGCCGCCAGCGCCCCCACAGGAAGCGGGCGACCGCCTCAAAAAGATCGAACTCGCGGCATTGTCGAGCTGAAAGAGCGACTCCGGAGCGGCGTCCCAGCCTACAGGCCTGAAGCCGCCGCGCTCGGGGTCGGGCTCGTAGAGGCCGTCGTAGTCGCCTGCGGCGATGGCCCGCAGCGTGCGCACCAGCGTGTCCACATCATCCTCGGTCGTATAGAGGCCGAAGCTGGCCCGTACCAATCCCACCTGCCCTGGCTCGCAGCCGGTGAACTGGCTCTGCAGCAGCCGGCCCACATAGGGGTGCGCGCAGAAGCTGCCGCTGCGCACTGCGATCCCCGCCTCGTAGCTGAGCATGGCCGCCACCAGGTGAGGCTCGTGACCATCCAGGCAGAAGGGGATCACGCCGAGGCGCGTCTCCGCCGTCGCGGGGTCGGGGTCGCCGTAGAGCCAGAGCCCGGGCACACGCGCCAATTCGTCGAGGGCGTAGGCGGTGAGCGCGGCCTCGTGGGCTGCGATGGCCTCCAGGCCGATCTCCTCCAGCGCCAGGCAGGCCGCGGCCAGGGCAATCGCACCGACGGCGTTGGGCGTGCCGGCCTCCTCGCGCGCGGGGCCGTCCGCCCACTCCACGTCCGCAGCGCTCACTTGGCGCACGCTGCCGCCCCCCGCCAGCAGGGGCGCGCCGCGCTGGAACGTGTCCGCACGCCCCACGAGCGCGCCGGCGCCGTAGGGGGCGTAGAGCTTGTGCCCAGAGAGGGCCACGTAGTCGATGTGTGTGGGATCGGCCAGGTCGCCGATGTCGATGCGGCGGTGCGGGGCAAGCTGAGCCGCGTCCACCGCGATCTCCGCCCCGGCGGCGTGGGCCAGGGCCGCGAGATCGTGGATGGGCGGGATGTGGCCGGTGACGTTGCTGCCGCCAGTAACGGCCACCAGGCGCACCCGCCCGGCATACTGGCGAAGCAGTTCTGCATAGTGCGCCAGGTCGAGGCTGCCGTCGCTTGTGGCGCGCACATGGAGCACCGGCGCCACCGCCCGCCAGGGCAGGTCGTTGGAGTGATGCTCGAGTTGGGTGCTGATGATCACCTGGCCGGGGCGGATAGCGATGCGGCGGGCGAGCAGATTGAGAGCCTCGGTGGTATTGCGGGTGAAGATCGTCTGGTGCTGACCGGGGCGGGCGCCCACGAATCGCCCCACAACGGCGCGGGCCTGCTCATAGGCGGCGCTGGCAGCCTGTGACTTGAGGCCGGCGCCGCGGTGCACGCTGCTGTAGACGGCGAGGAAGCGCTCGACAGCGGCCTGAACGGAGCGCAGTGGCGGAGTGGTGGCGGCGTTGTCGAGATTGATGGCTGGGGCTGGGGCGCCGTGGTGGCGCGGCAGGGGCGTGTCGAGGCCGACGATCTGGGCGCGGAGGACTGCGGGGTCGTACGGGGCCGTGGCGAGCATGGCTGGGGCTCCTGCATAATACGCGGGGGCCCTGGCGGATACAGAACGCCCCTCCCACACAATGTGGAAGGGGCGCGTATCCAGGCTCGCCCGCTCATCTTCCAGTGTCGCTGCCGGAATTGGCACCGTTCCGCGCTGGTGGGCCGCGGAGGTTGCCGAGACGTCATCGGGCCGGTCCCTCGGTCTCTCTGGATAAGCGTTCGTTATGCAGTTGGTAACGGCCTAAGCATACCTAAGTTGCGCGAGATTGTCAAGTTCCATGACGGCTCGCCCCGAGCCGGCGGGCGTTGGCGCCCCGCGCCCTGCCGTTGGCGTCTACGACACCGCCTCTTTACGGGCGCTGCCGCCCCGTGCCCCGCTTGATTTGTCGGGGGGCGTACGCACGCCCCCTCTTACGGTTGCTGGCGCCCCGTGCCCCGCTTGATTTGTCGGGGGGCGTACGCACGCCCCCCGACACCCCCCGCGCCGGGGGCCTCGCCCCCGGACCCCCAAATCCGACGGCGTTCCCAAGCGAGAGGGCTGGCGGCGCATGCCCCTCTGCGCCGAGAGCGGGAGCAGCACTACCGGCGAGACGGCAGTTGCCCAACGGCTTCGCTGCCCACGAGTGTAATGGTAAAGGCGAAGCTGCCCGGCGCTGGCGTGGAGCGAGTACTGCCACACCCGCTCTCGGCGCCGAGGGGCATGCAGCGATGGCATGCGGATTGAGGCGGGCGCCGGCTTCGGGGGTTCCAAGGGAGCAGCCGCCCCCTCGGCGGAGAGCGCGAGGGGCGGAGCCCGCTCGCACCTCCGCCCACCGCGCAGGTGGTACGGGCACAGAGCAGCGCCCCACAAGCAGCAGTGCCACTGACACCGAGTCCCGGCGGAGCGGGGCGCTAGCCCCCTACGGCGTCAACTGCGGAACCCGCTCCGCCAGCCAGGCGCGAGCCACCGCCCCTTGCGCCGCCTGGAAGGCGCGCACCGTTGGCAGCCCCGGCGGCGGCGGCTCCAGCGAGCGCTGGGTGAAGAAGCCGGCGATAGACGCGACAGCGGCCGTGATCGCGGCCGGGTCGGCGCTGCGCACGCCCGGGTGGCGCGCGATCAGCTGTTCGGGGGGCGGGCCGCCCTGCATCGCCACACTCGGCGCAAAGAAGAGGATATCCACCCACGCCGCGCCCACGCAGGCCAGCGGCCAATCCACGAACCAGACCCGCTCGGGCGTGAGCAGCACGTTGTCGGCCCGCACATCCAGATGCAGCAGCGTCTCGCCGGCCACCGCGGCGGGCGCCTCGGCCTCCAGCGCTGCCAGCGCCTCCAGGTGGCGCGCCGACCAGGCATCGAGCCGGCTGCGCGCCGCCGATCCCTCGGCCAGCAGCTGGCCCCAGCCGCACAGCTGCGTAGTGAAAACCTCGCCCGCGCTCCTCACGGCCGGCAGGCCCGGCGGCGCGGGCGTCAGGGCCGCGCCGAGCTCGACGAGGGCGGCAACCACCCGCTCCAGCTCCTCCCTCAGCCAGGGTTGCGCTGGTGTATGGCCTGCCACCTCCTCGAACAGCAGCACCACCCAGCCGCTCTCGGCGTCGTCGTGCCACCAGAGCAGCCGCGGCACGGGCGCCGCCGCGGGCAGCGCCGCCACGATCTGCGCCTCGCGCCGGTGGATCGCGGGCACGCCCGGGTTCGGCTCGGGCCCCGCCGCCTTGACGAAGACGCGCCGCCCGTCGGCGAGCTGCAGGCGCGCGGCCACGCCCGGCGAGAACCCCGTGGGCTGTGATGCCGCCGACACGACAGCGCTCCCCAGCTTCCGCTCCGCCAATGCTCGGAGCTGCTCCGGCACCGCCGCCCATTGGAGCCGCACGCCCTCAGCCGGCGGCGGCTGCGCGCTCCGATTGGCATCGCTCATATGATCCTCGAATCTGCGCCTTCTGCACGCTTAATGCAATGACAGGCGGCCTTTTGGCCATGTCGCCAGGCTCTCTGGCTCTGTGAGGCTCTCGCTGTACGGGCATTAACTATACACCTCACTCCTCGCCCCGCAGCGATGGGTGGCGCAAGAAGTCGAAATCCGCGCCGAGGTGGGCCTGCTGGGTGTGCTGCAGATACAGCTGGAGGTAGCCCCGCTCGGGCGGCGGCGCAGCGGGCGGCAGCGCGGCCCTGCGCCGCGCTAGCTCGGCCTCGTCCACCAGCAGATTTAGCTCGCGGCGCTCCACGCTCAGCTCGATCAGGTCGCCGTCGCGCACCAAGCCGAGCGGCCCGCCAGCCGCCGCCTCCGGCGAGACGTGCAGCACCACGGTGCCGAAGGCGGTGCCGCTCATGCGCGCGTCCGAGATCCGCACCATATCCTTCACGCCGGCCAGCTTCTTCGGGATCGGCAGGTAGCCCGCCTCGGGCATGCCCGGCGCGCCCAGCGGGCCGGCGTTCTGCAGCACCAGGAAGTCGTCGGGGGTCACATCCAGATCGGGACTGTCGATCCGCGCCGCCAAGTCATCCAGCGAGGTGAAGACCACGGCCCGCCCCACGCGGTTGAGCAACTCCGGCGTGGCTGCCCCGCGCTTGATCAGGGCACCGTTGGGGGCGAGGCTGCCGCTCAGAGCGATCAGCGCGCCGGCCGGCTGCAGCGGCTCGGCCAGCGGCCGCACCACGCTCTGCCAGGCCGGGAAGCTGTAGGGCCCGTCGAGGATCTCGGCCCAGCGCTGCCCCGTCACCGTGCGCTCCTCCAGGTTCAGCAGCGGCTTGAGCTCCCGCATCAGCAGCGGCATGCCCCCGGCGCGGAAGAAATCCTCCATGTAGCCCTCGCCGGTGGGCTTGAGGTCAACCAGCACCGGCGTGCTCTCGGCCAGCTCATTCAGCCGCCGCAGGTCGAGCTTGATGCCCAGACGCCCGGCGATCGCCGCGAGGTGAATGATGGCGTTGGTGGAGCCGCCGATCGCCTGCAGCACCCGCAGGGCGTTCTCGAAGGCGCCGGGGGTGAGGATCTGCTCAGGCGTGAGCCGCTCCTGGGCAAGGCCGCACGCCCGCCTGCCCGCTTCCTCAGCGTGACGCATACGGTCGGCGTAGACGGCGGGGATGGCGGCGCCGCCGGGGAGCATCATGCCGAGCGCCTCGGTGAGGCAGGCCATCGTGCTGGCCGTGCCCATCACGCCGCAGGTGCCCGGCGTGGGCGCAAGCCGCCCCTCCACCGTGTTGATCGTCGCCCTGTCGATCTCGCCGCGCCGGTAGCGCGCCCAGTAGCGGCGGCAGTCGGTGCAGGCGCCGATCCGCTCGCCCTCGTGCTGGTTCGCCAACATCGGCCCCGCCACCACGGCGATCGCCGGGATGCCCGCGCTGGCCGCGCCCATCAGCAGGGCGGGCATGGTCTTGTCGCAGCCGCCCATGAGCACCACGGCGTCGAGCGGCTGGGCCCGCAGCATCGTCTCCACGTCCAGCGCCATCAGGTTGCGGTAAAGCATGGCGCTCGGCGAGAGAAACACTTCGCCAAGGGAGATCGTCGGGAACTCCAGCGGCAGCCCGCCAGCCTGCCAGACGCCCCGCTTCACCGCATCGACGAGTTGCGGGAAGGTGCGGTGGCAGTTGTTCAGCTCGCTGTAGGTGTTGAGGATGCCGATGATCGGCTTGCCCAGCGCCTCATCGCTGAAGCCCATCGCCTTGGCGAAGGAGCGCCGCAGGTAGAGCGCGAACTCCCGATCGCCGTACTCGGTGAGGTTGTTGCCGAGGCCTTGTTGTTTCATAGTGCAGATTGCAGATTGCAGACTGCAGATTGAGCTGAGCAGATCAGGTTCCTTGCGCAGAAGCGATCTCGCCTGCGCAAATGGGCGGCAATCTGCAATCTACAATCTGCACTCTGCGATCGCGCTATATGGAACCACAGACATCTCTCAGTATGGACCTGTAAGGGCGGCCCGTTGTGGCCACCCTTGGGATGCGCCAACGGGCCCGTTACCAGCGAATCATCGTGGTTCTAGAGCGCCATGGAGACGAACTTCGTCTCCAGATACTCCGCCAGGCCCTCCTGGCCATTCTCGCGCCCGAAGCCGCTCTGCTTCATACCGCCGAACGGCCCTTCGGCGACGGCGGGCGTCAGGTCGTTCACGCCGATGATGCCGAATGATAACCCCTCGTAGGCCCGCACGATCGTCCTGTGGTCGCGGGCGAGCACGTAGGCGGCGAGCCCGTACGGTGTGGCGTTGGCCTTCGCCAGCCCTTCCTCAAGGCTCTCGAAGCTCTGCACCAGCATCACCGGGCCGAACACCTCCTCTTGCAGCACGCGCATCTCCTCGTGGAGGTTCACGAGCAGCGTCGGCTCGTAGAAGTAGCCCCGCGCGAGCCGGGCCGGGCGGGCGCCCCCTCGCACCACCCGCGCGCCTTGGGCCACGGCGTCGGCCACCTGGCCTTCCACCCGTTCGCGCCCCGCAGCGCTGATCAGCGGGCCGGTGGTAACCTGCGGGTCGAGCCCGCTGCCGAGCGCCAGCCGGTCGATCGCCTCACAGGCCGCGTCGATGAACGCCTCGAAGACCGTCCGCTGCACATAGAAGCGGTTCGGCGAGATGCAGACCTGGCCGTTGTTGCGGAAGCGGGCGGCCACACATTGGGCCGCCGCCGCCTCGACATCCACATCCTCGAAGACAAGCACCGGCGCGCTGCCGCCCAACTCCAGCGAGAGCCGCTTGATATCGTCGGCGGCGCCGCGCATAAGGATGCGGCCCACCGCCTGCGAGCCCGTGAAGCTCAGCTTCGCCACCAGGGGCGAGCGCAGGAAGGCCTCGCCGATCGGCGCCGGCTCGCCATTCACCAGGTTGAGGACGCCCGGCGGCAGCCCTGCCTCCACCAGGATATTCGCCAGCGCCATCGCGCTCATCGGCGTCAGCTCGCTCGGCCGGCCCACCACCGTGCAGCCCGCGGCCAGCGCCGCGGCCCACTTGCGCGCCGCCAGATAGGCCGGGAAGTTCCAGGCCGTGATCGTTGCCGCCACGCCCACCGGCGCCGGCAGCGCGAGCAGCCGCTTGTTGGTGTTGCGCGAGGGGATGGCGCGCCCGTAGGCCCGTTTGCCCTCCTCGGCGAACCAGTCGAGCACATCGGCGCAGGCCAGCCACTCGCTGCGGGCCTCGGCCAGCGGCTTACCCGACTCAGTGGTGATAAGCGGCGCCAGCTCATCCACCCGCCCATAGATCAGATCGGCGGCGCGGCGCAGGAACCTCCCGCGCTCGTAGGCGCCAAGCGCTGCCCAGCCCGGCTGCGCTGCGGCCGCCGCCGCGATCGCCTCCTCGGCGTCGCGAGCATCGCCGAAGGGCACCTCGGCGATCGGCTCCTCCGTCGCTGGGTTCGTCACCGTCCAGCGCCGCCCGCTGCGGGCCTCGACCCACGCGCCGTTGATCAGCATTTTGAACTGCATAGGTACACCTGGGCTATGTGTGGCGCCGCCTAACCTTGTGCCACCTGTTTCCGGCCTGAAAGGGGTGCAGGCATGCCCATCGCCATGCAGGCACCCCTATCCCACAACCTTCGCGTCTTCTTTCGCGTCTTCTTTCGTGTCTTCTTTCGCGTCTTCCTTTTCGCCCCTTCGCGATTTCGCGTTCGTGTTTTTCGCTCCCCTTCGCGAATTTCGCGATCCAAAACCCTCCCTCACCCCTCCGGCGCGAGGATGAGCAGCGAGATACCGTGGACCGGCAGGTTAAAGCTCAGCTTGAGCGTGCCGCCCTCGGCCTCGACCACCCGCGGCGGCTCCAGCAGCTCGAGCCCATCGCGGGCCTTGATCGCCGCCCGCTGCCCGGGGTTCGGGTACATCGGCTTGCCCTGGCGCACCCACTCGGCGTAGGCATTGCTATGGTTCGCGTCCACGCGGTAGTGGCGCAGTCGCAGCCGCTCGTGCTCGAAGGGCAGGTTCGCCACCTCAAGCTCCACCGTGTGCTCCTCCGCCAGATCCCAGTCGTCGTGGTGGTTGTAGACCAGGATCTCCAGGCTCTTGTTGCCGCTGAGGGCTGCGAAGCCGCTGATATCCGGCCCCTCGCCGAAGCCGTGCATATCCGCGTAGCTGAGCGGGTCCTTCGCGGCGCTGCTCTCGAAGCCCACCTCCTGGAAACCCATGCGGCCGTACATGCGGAAGAGGTTCAGCACAGCCTTATCGATGCCCTGGGTGGAGAAGGTGCGGGTGCCCTCGAAGCAGCGCTCGCCCACGAACATAAAGGCCCAGGTCAGCAGCTTCAGATCCCAGCCCTTGCTCTTGGCGAACTTGCTCACCTTATCGAAGGAGGCGGCAACGAAGCTGGCGTAGTACTCGGTGTTGCGGAAGTTCAGGTTGGCGTTGTCCCACGCGCCGCCCGCCGCCCAGCCGTCCGGGTCGATCTCCGAGAGGATGCACTCCAGCTGCGCGAGGCCGGGGTACTTGCTGATGATCGCGTAGCCGTTGGCCACATCGCGCAGGATCTGCTTTACTGAGGGCGGCTTCTGCTTGCGATGCAGCGGGTCGGCCCGGTAGCCGCCGCCCTTCACGTGGAAGGTGATGAAGTCGAGCGCGCTGCCCTTCTCGCCGCTGTAATAGTTCGTGCCGTTGACGCAGTGGTCGAGGAAGCCGTCGAGATAGGCGGCAGCCTTGCTGCCGGGGGCCGGGTTGGTGGTGGCGGGGCCGCCCACACGGGCCGCTGGGCAGGCCGCCTTCACCGCCGCCGCCGTGTAGTCGTAGAGCTTACAAAACTCCTCGTGGGTGCCGCGCCAGTATAAGATATCGGGCTCGTTCCAGAGCTCCCAGTACCAACTCACGATCTCCTGCTCGCCGTAGCGCTCCATGCAGTGGCGCACGAGGGCGAAGATCAGGTCGTACCACTTCTGGTAATCCTTGGGCGGGCAGGCCCAGCCCACGCTGCGGTAGGTCTGGGCGTTCCAGGCATCCTTCGCAGCGTTGTAGTGCTCAGGATCCACCAGATCCTGCGGCATAAAGCCGAGCTCGACGAAGGGCTTGCAGCCGTTGGCGAGCAGCGCGTCGAAGGTCAGATCCACAAACGTCCAGTCGTAGATCGGGTTGCCCTGCTCATCCTCGCGGTAGGCGTTGGTGGAGCCCCACTTGTAGCTGGCGTGGCCGTTGCCAGTGCAGAGCAGGTGATGGGCGCGCACATAGTAGGGGCGCTCTTGCAGCTCGCGGAACTTGCCGAGCAGCTCAAGGCCCTCGGGTACATAGGTGTAGTTGATCTCGTCGTAGCCGATGTAGGTCCAGTTGTGGGGCAACTCGCCCCGCCAGGCGCCGGCATCCACTCGCACCTGGGCTCGCTTTGTGGTCTCGGTGGTCACGACTGTTCTACCTCCGCATGGCTGAGCGGCGCGCGCTCGGCGACGTCCTCCGACATCGGCACGCCGGCTAGTTCCAACTCGTCGGCGCGATGGCAGGCCACAAAGTGGCCGGGGGTCTGCTCCCGCCACACCGGCGCCTCCAGCCTGCAGCGCTCCACGGCGTAGCGGCAGCGAGGGTGGAAGTGGCAGCCGGGCGGCGGGTTCGCCGGGCTCGCCACCTCGCCCGGCAGCGTGATCCGCTGCATGCGCAGCTCCGGGTCCGGCTTCGGGATGGCCGAGAGCAGCGCCTCGGTGTAGGGATGGCGCGGGCGGGCGAAGAGAGAGGCGCTATCGGCCAACTCCACCATTCTGCCCACGTACATCACGGCCACGCGGTCAGAGACGTGCCTGACCACGTTCAGGCCGTGGGAGATAAAGAGGAAGGAGAGCTGCAGCTCGCGCCGTAGATCCTTCAGCAGGTTGAGGATCTGGGCCTGGATGGAGACATCGAGGGCCGAGACGGGCTCGTCGGCCACGATAAACTCGGGGTCGAGGGCCAGGGCCCTGGCGATGCCGATCCGCTGCCGCTGGCCGCCGCTGAAGGCGTGGGGGTAGCGGTTCATGTGTTTCACCTCAAGCCCTACCAGCTCCATCAGCCGCTTCACCCGCTCCACTAGCTCGTCGCCCTTGGCGATCCCGTGGAGATAGAGCGGCTCGCCCACGATCTGCAGCACCGTCTTCCGCGGGTCGAGCGACGAGTAAGGATTCTGGAAGACCATCTGGGCGCGCCGGCGCAGCTCCTTCAGGCCGCGCTTA
>DAOUGF010000336.1:0-8030 GCA_034429295.1 Chloroflexaceae bacterium | reverse complement strand
CCTCCTGATGCTGTTGCGGCTGGCATGGCGTTTGCGACACGCCCATAATGGTTTGGCAGCCTGGCCACAAAGGGAGGTCTTATGTCATTTGTACTGAACAAGTCCGAACTGCCAGGGAACATCACAAAACAATTCGAGGGCTACCTCTATGGCGAAGTCGGCGTCTCCTTCTTCCTCTCGGAGACGACGCCAGGCAAAGGGCCTTCGCTGCATACCCATCCTTATGCCGAGGTGTTCGTTGTGCAGGATGGCACGCTCACCTTTGTCGTCGGCGATGAGGAGATCGAGGTGAGTGGCGGGCAGATCGTGATCGCCCCTGCCGGCACCCCACACAAATTCACCAACACGGGTGCAACGGTAGCTCGACACATCGACATCCACACCAGTTCTCAGATGCAGACGACGTGGCTCGAAAGCTAACCCAAATAAGCCTGACGTCGCAGGATTCGCCCTCGTCCAGGGATTCCGGCGACGTTGGCTACATAGAAAGCCCGAGGGCCAGGGCCATCACTCGGATGACCCCGGCCCTCCTGGTTGTGCTGCCGCAACGGGTGGAGCCAATGGCCGGACTCGAACCGGCGACCGGCTGTTTACGAAACAGCTGCTCTACCAACTGAGCTACATTGGCGCGCCTACGACGCACCCGGCGATTGTAGCCCAAAAGCCCCACGCTGTCAAGCTCGCTGAGTAACGCACGCCAGAAGCCGCACAGCTTCCTACTGCCTTAAACCACCCCTCGCTCCGTCACGGCGCCGGCGTCAGAAAGTCCACTGCTACATACCCCTCGGTGCCATCGGGGGCGCGCACATGGCGCCAGACATAGTCGCCGCCCGGCACGTCATCGCCGATCTGCTCGAGCCGCGTGCCATCAGGCAGCGTGGTGATCGGAGCGCCCGCCGTGGAAGGCTCAGGGCGCAGGAAGAGGCCCAGCCCATCCGTGCCGGTGACGATGAAGAACTGCGGCGCCGCGGGGGTCGGGGGTGCGGGCGTAACGGTCGGCAAGGCGTCGGGCGCCGCTGGGTTATCGCCGCCCACCCCGAGCACCGGCCCGCTTGTCGTGCGCTCCTCGATCGGCGGCAGCCCTGCCTCCCGCTGCTCGTTGCGGGCAAAGGCCAGGAGGGCGATCAGCAGCACCACCAATAGCGCCGCGATGCCCGCTAAGTAGCGCCAGCCCCCAGCCTGGAGCCAGAGTTGAAACTCCTGCGGCGAGCTCGGCAGGGCGCCTCGTCGCGCGGCTCGCCGCCCGGTCGCCCGTTCGCTGCGCCAGCCAGGATTCACCGGCTCTCGCTCGCTCCAGTCGTCGCCGCTGGGGTTGAGCCGCTCGGTGCGTCGCGGCTCGCCCCGTGACGGCGGCAACTCATCCGAGGGAAGCCGCTGCGTCCGCCCGCGCCGTTCGCCCGTCGGCTCGCTCATGGTGCCTCCATGCGATTGCAGATTGCAGATTGCCGCCCCAGCGCGGCGGCGGCAACTTGCGTGCGATCGCAGCTTGCCGCCGCAGTGCGGCCCCGATCAGCTGACGGCAGCAGCGCAGGGGCGCTGGCGAGTACTGTAGCACGTTCATGCGCCATTGTAGCATACCGCGGTGCATAGCGATCATGTCTGACGCTGACGTTTCTCCACGCCCCGGCCCAATCGGCCATCCCAACGCTCGCGTCGCCATCGCCCGCAGGCCATAAGCCTCGCCCCAATCTGCGAGCTACGATCTGCGATCTGCTACAATGCGGCCATCCCGCCGCCCCGGAGAGCCCATCGTCCGTACAGCGTAGTCGGTAGTCCGCTATCCGTACCGCGACGGCTTTCTGATGCTAATTGGCAGTGCCTCCATCCAAGAAGCCTGCCAGATCATGCACTATGTCCCTCGTCCTCGATGCGCCGCTCGACATGCATCTGCACCTCCGCGAGGGCCCGATGCTGGAGCTCGTGGCACCCCTCAGCGCCCGCGACTTCGCCGCCGCTGTGGTGATGCCCAACCTCGTCCCGCCCGTCGATAGCCTCGAGCGCCTCCACGCCTACCGCGCCGCCATCCTCGCCGCAGCGGAGCCCCACACCTTCGCCCCGCTGATGACTCTCTTCATGCGCCCGTACGACGAGGCGACGCTGGCCGAGGCCCGCCCTCATATCATCGGGATCAAGCTCTACCCGGAGGGGGTGACCACCAACAGCGCCGAGGGCGTGAGCGACCTCCAGGCCATCGAGCCGACCCTCGCCGCCATGGAGCGCCTCGGCATCCCGCTCCTCGTCCACGGCGAGAGCCACGGCTTTGTCCTCGACCGCGAGGCCGAGTTCCTGCCGATCTACGAGCGCTGGGCGAAGCGTTTCCCCCGCCTCACCATCGTCATGGAGCACATCACCACTGCCGCCGCCCTCGCGCTGCTCGACCGCTACCCCAACCTGGCGGCCACCGTCACCCTCCATCACCTGCTGATCACCCTCGACGACGTGGCCGGGGGCCTGCTCAACCCCCACCTCTTCTGCAAGCCGATCGCTAAGCGTCCGGAGGACCGCGCCGCCCTGCTCGCCGCCGCCCTGCGCCCCCACCCCCGCCTGATGTTCGGCAGCGACTCGGCGCCCCACCCGGTGCAGCGGAAGGAGGCCGCCGGCTGCGCCGCCGGTGTCTTCACCGCCCCCGTCATCCTGCCGCTCCTCGCCGAGCTGTTCGCCCGCCACAACACCCTGAGCAGCCTCCAAGCCTTTGTCTCCGACAACGCCCGGCGCATCTACGGCTTCACCCCGCCAGCGAAACCCGTCACGCTCGTCGAGCAGCCCTGGCAGGTGCCGGAGCGCTATGGCGACGTGGTGCCCTTCTACGCCGGCCAGACGCTCCGCTGGCAGGTGCAGCGAGGTCCATAATCCGTAGTCCGCAGTCCGTAGTACGGCAGCGCGTAGTTCGCGGTACGGCGACGGATTACGGGCGACAGGCTACAGAAACTGGAGACCCGATGCTTAACCAGGAATCGCTGGCCGCCGTCGCAGCCGCCCGCTTCGGCGGGTCGCAGGACGGGGCCCAACCCTTCGTGCGCCCCATCTACGATGGTTACGGCTATGCTCGCATACCCGCCACCGTCGAGCGCCTGCTCACCGGCGCCGGCCCCGCACCTCTCCCCGCAGCTGCCCTCGCCGGCTTCCTGCCCCGCCAGGAGACCGTCATCCTGCTCATGATCGACGGCTTCGGCTGGCGTTTCTTCGCACCCCGCCTGGAGCGCTACCCTTTCCTGCGCCGCTTCCTCGAGGCGGGCGTGGTCTCGCAGCTCACCACTATGTTCCCCTCAACTACCGCGGCCCACGTCACCACACTCCACACCGGCCTCACCCCCGCCGCCTCCGGGGTCTTCGAGTGGTTCTACTACGAGCCGAGCCTGAATCGCGTGATCGCTCCGCTGCTCTTCTCCTACGCCGGCGACCAAACCCGCGAGACGTTGGCCGCCGCCGGGGTGGATCCGGCCACGATCTTCCCCACCAGCACTCTCTACCAGCGCCTGGCCGAAGCCGGAGTCGCCTCCACCGTCTTCCAGCACAGCAGCTACGCCGGCTCCTCCGGCACACGGATGATCTGCGACGGCGCCACCATCGTCGGCTACCGCACGCTCCCCGAGGCGCTCACCATCCTCACTGAGCGCCTGGCCGCCCAGCAAGGCCCGGCCTACTACCACCTCTATGTCGATAGCTTCGACACGATCTGCCACTTCCACAGCCCGGACTCCCCCCACGCCGATGCCGAGATCGACCTGATCCTCACCGCCCTCGAGCGCTTCCTCCACCCTGCCTTGGAGCGCCTCGGGCGCTCGGCATTGCTCCTGCTCACCGCCGACCACGGCCATATCACGATCGACCCCAGGACCGCCCATTTCGTCAACCGGCTCCTACCCGAGCTCGTTGCAGCCACGCCCATCGGCGCCGACGGCCGCCCCTTAGCGCCAGGCGGCTCCAGCCGCGACCTCTTCCTCTACGTGCACGAGGAGCGCCTCGACGCCATGCAGCAGGCTCTCGCCCAAGCCCTTGAGGGCCGCGCCGAAGTCCATCGCACCGCCGACCTGATGGCCGCCGGCTTTTTCGGCCCCGATCCGTCGCCCCGGCTCCGCGCCCGCGTCGGCAACCTCGTTGCGCTGCCCTACGCCGGTGAGACGGTCTGGTGGGACGACCGCCGCTTCAGTGTGCGCTTCCGCGGCTCCCACGGCGGCCTCACGCCTGAAGAGGCCATCACCGAGCTCGCCGCGCTGCCCTATGGAGATTGAGCATCGAGCGTGCCGGGCGCCCCTCCCAGATTGACAGCTTGCGAGCGCGCCGCTACCATGCGCCGGCCTGCGAAAACCAAGCGCTAAGCTAGGATCTGAGCGATGGTGGGGAGAACATCCCGAGGCGGCAACAATCATCTGCACGCAGCGCACTGCCCTCGACGGCTGCGCATTGGAGGGCGCTGATGCGGCTGCGCGTGCCGCCTTGGCTCGCCGTGCTGGCCTTCTGCGGGCTGCTCGGCGTCGCCCTCACCTGGCCCCTCGCGACCCGCTTCACCACGGATCTGCCGGGCGGGGCGCATAAGGACGGGCTGGAGGACGCCTACCAGAATGTCTGGAACCTCTGGTGGACCGTCGAGGCGCTCTCGCGCCCCACGAACCTCTGGGTCACCGACCGGCTCTTCCACCCAGAGCGGCCCAACCTGCTCTACCACACGCTCTCGCCGATCAACACCCTGATGGCCGCCCCCGTCACTGCGCTCTGGGGCCCGATCGCCGGCTTCAACTTTGTGGCCCTGCTCTCCTTCGCCCTCGGCGGCCTCGGCATGTGGCTCCTTGCCAGAGAGCGCACCGGCCCCGGCCCGGCCCTCCTCGCCAGCATCGTCTACATCGCCAGTCCCTTCCACCTCGCCGCCCTCGTCACCGACGGCCAGCTCCAGATCTTCGCCCACCACTGGCTTCCATTTTATGTCTACTACCTGCTGCGGACCCTACGCCCCGGCGCCGCCCTCCGCGACGGGCTCCTCGCGGGCATCTTTCTCGTCTTCACAGCCTGGACCGACTGGTACTACACGCTCTTTCTGCTGCTCTTCAGCGTCTGCGCTGTCGCTTGGGCCCTGCTAGGGCGCCGGCCCCCTCGCGGGCCCTCTCACGGGTCCCTTCGCGCCCTCCCTTTCGCGTCTTCCCCTTCGCGCCTTCGCGCTTTCGTTTCGCGTTTTTCGTCCCGTTTCGCGCCTTTCGCGATCCAAACCTTCGCGATCCTGATCGTCTTCGCCCTCGGCGCCGGCCCGCTCATCCTCCCCATGCTGATCGAGGCCGCCCGCGCCGACTACATGAGCGTGCTCCCCCCCGACGACCCCTTCCGCCTCGCGGCCGACCTGCTCGCCTACTTGGTGCCGCCGCGCATCCACGCCATTTGGGGCGCCGCTCCTTGGGATTGGGGCGTGAGCTTCGACGTGAACCGCCGCTTCTACGTCGGCATCGCCGTCGCCGCCCTCGCCGTCGTCGCCCTCGTCCGCCGCCCCACCTCCCGCCCTTGGGGCCTCGCCGCCCTGCTCTTCGCCGTGCTCTCCTTGGGCGCCACACTGCGGATCAACGGCCACGACACCGGCATCCCGCTCCCCTACGCTCTTCTCGACGGCCTGCCTATCTTCAACCTCACCCGCCAGCCCGATCGCCTCAACGTCCTGGTGACGATCGCACTCGGCGTGCTGGCGGCCCACGGGGCGGCAGCCCTCGGCGGCTCGACGACCGAAGCTCAGCCGCTGGTGACGCAGCGGGGCTCCAGGGAGGCTGCGATAGCCGGTCGTCGGGCCTCGGTCGTCCTCGTCGCCGCCACCCTCATCCTGCTTGAGTACTGGCCCTCCCCGATCGTCACCCGCACCCCCGCCGTGCCGCCCTACCTCGCCGCACTCCCGCCCGGTGACGGCGCACTCGTGGAGTTCCCCTTCCACCCCGACGTCACCTACCGCGACGCCGAGCGCATGCTCTTCCAGACGGTCCACGGCCGCCCGATCAGCGGCGGCTACCACTCCCGCGCCTACCCGCAGCCCCAGCTCGGCCTACCCGCCCTGCGCGATCTGCGGGCCGGCAGCCTGCACAGCGACATCGTCATTGATGAGGGCAACTGGGCCTCAGCCCTCCGTACCCTCGGCTACAGCCACATCATCGGCTACAAGCAGCAGCCCCTCGGCCCGCTCAACCTCGGCCCCGAGGACGAGGCGCCGTTCCGCGCCCTCGTCGAGGCCGGCCTCGGCGTCGCCGGCCCCAGCTACGAGGACGACTGGCTGATTGCCTACGAGATCCCCGAGGCGCCGCCCGCCCCCATCCTGCAGCTCCGCGACGGCTGGGGCCCCGTCGAGCAGGACACGAGCGGGGCGCAGCCGCTCCGTTACCGCTGGCTGCCCGAGGCCGCCGAGCTCGGCCTCTTCGCCCCTTCCCCCGGCGCCTACACCCTCAGCTTCACCGCCATGCCGGCCGGCGGCCCGCGCACGCTCCGCGTCACCCATCCCGGCGGCCAGTTCGAGTTGCCCCTCGCCTCAGGCTCCCGCCGCTACAGCCTGCTGCTCCAGCTGCCCGCCGGCCGCACCATCCTCGGCCTCAGCACCGTCGAGCAGCCCACCACCGGCGATGCCATCGCGGGCAACGGCGACACCCGCCCCATCAGCGCCCGCTTCTCGCGCCTCCAACTCAGCCCGACCTAGCGCCCGTACCGCGAGAGCCTCACAAAGGCAGAGAGCCAGGCGACATGGCCAAAAAGGCCGCCTGAAATTGCACTGATTCTGCAGTTCGGGAGTGGGTCGGGTGACGACTGGTCACAGGCGACAGACCAGGCCGGGCAGGCTGCGAACGGTCGTCGGTCGTCCCATCCAGCGGGGCGCCTCACCCTACCGCACCACAATCTCCGCCACCTTCACGTCCTCTTCCCCGCCCTCCAGCGGCAGCCACGCGCCCGTCACCAGATCCCGCACACCCACGTGGAGCGTGTAAGCCCCCGGCGCCAGCCCCTCTGCCTCGATGCGGAACGAGGTATCGTTCACATAGTTCCCGTGCCACGCCTCCGCGGGTGTGCCGCCGCAGTACGACTCCGCCTCGCCCACGGTTTGCCCTGCGCCGTCCCGCAGCAGCACTACTGGGACGAGTCTATCCGGCAGCGCCACATCGGCCCGCCAGTAGAGCGTCAGGAAAGCGCTGTCGCCGGGCCCAAGCTCGTGCCGGTCGAGGTCGAGCCCGCGCAGCCCGAAGCCGGCGGCCCAGCGCGGCTGCAGACTCAGCTGAGGCGCCACACCGCTCAGCAGACGTCGCAGCGGGAAGTTCGGCACCGGGGCGGCGTCGTAGGCGGCCTCGAAGTCGGCGGCATCGAACAGCTGCGGCGGCCCCTCCGCCGGCTCGCGGCTGTAGATCTCGAGCGCCCGCACGCCATCCACCAGCACCGTGCCGAAGTGGCTGTAGCCCGTCGGGATAAACAGCGGCGTCGCGCCGTTCGCCGTCAGGAAGAAGTCGGGGCTGCGCTGGCAGCGATACTGCCCCCGCAGATACCAGCCCCAGGTAAACAGCTCCTGGTTGCTGTCGAACGACCCCCGTAGCGTGCCGTCGGCAAAGAGCGCCGCCGCGGCCTTCCAGCCATCTCGCGCCGGGAAGCCGAAGATCCCATCGTCAGGCAACTCATCGCCCGAGAGCGGCCGGAAGAAAGCCAGCTGCGACGCCGGATAGGCTCGCTCGTATTCGGGCCAGGGCCGCAGGAAGACCATCCCCACATAGGCCAGCCCGACAGTCAAGGCGGCCGCCGCACCTGTCGCGACGGCGCCTTTGAGGATGCCCGCAGCGGACGGCCGAAGGGTCTCTGTCCAACCCCAGAGCCGGCCCAGGCCCCACCCGACAATGAGCCAGCCGGCTACGTGGGCCGTATAGAAATGCGTCCGCGGGTCGGCCAGCAGGAAGGCGTGGGCCGCCAGCGCGCCTACGTGCCAGAGCGCCAGGGCCCGGAGCGCAGGCGGCAGCGGCGGCGCCACGACGAGCGCCAGCAACGGCGGCAGCACCAGCAGCGCGGCCAGGCTCGCGTCGGGCCCGAGCGCCAGC
>DAOUGF010000335.1:0-7072 GCA_034429295.1 Chloroflexaceae bacterium | reverse complement strand
CGATGGAGCCGCCGGTGCGATCGCCGATGCGGCCGACGGCGTTGAGGGCGACATAGGCCAGGCCGACAAGGGCGACGGTCACGAAGAAGACGCCGAAGAAGCTGGGCAGCACGTAGGAGCGGGAGCGCGGGGGGGTGGTGGCGGCGACAACGCGGATCTGGTCGGTGGCGCCGCGCTCGCGCCGATAAAGCTCGATCAGTTCGTCGGCGGGGAGGCCGAGATACTGGGCATAGTTTCGAATGAAGCCCCGGATCACTACATCGCTGGGGAGGCGCTGGTAGGCGCCTTCCTCGAGGGCCGCGAGGGACTGCTGGAGAATGCGGGTGTCAACCGAGGCCTGTGCCAGCGATAGCCCCTGGCTCTCACGAGCCTGGCGTAGCCTTGCCCCTAGCTCGCTCATACCTTCGCACCTCACCTGCCAACCTCACCGAGGCGGGGCGGCCTTTCTCGTTCCAAGTGAGCCGCGCCGGCGGGGCTGCCGGGCGACTGGTTAAAAGCTCGTTATTGCGACAAAGCGACGCGCAGCCTATTATACCATACCGTATGACGTAGCTCTCTACGCTATCAGGTATGCTCCTATCTCAGGAGGTGATGTGAGCGAGCGGTCGATGCTGCGGGCTGGCGGCCAGGACTGGCTGGAGATCTGGCGTACAATGTATGATGCAGAGCGGGCTCAGGGCGAGGCGGCGACGGACCCGGCCTTCGAGCGCCACGCCGACAGCTGGGCTGGCCGGGCCGCGCGCTACGCGGCGGCGAGCAGGCGCCTGCCCATGCCCGACAGCTTTATGCGCTGGCTCGAGCCGCAGCTACGGCCTGGCGACATTGTGGCCGACGTCGGCGCGGGCAGCGGGCGCTACCTGCCCTATCTCGCCAGCCGGGTCGCCGAGGTTATCGCCGTTGAGCCATCGCCGGCGATGCGGGCCGAGCTCGAGCGGCTGGTGGGCGAGGAAGGGCTGACGAATGTGCGGGTGATCGCCGCCCCATGGCCGCTGGAGGAGGCCATCGAGGCCGATGTGGTGCTCTCGGCCCATGTCCTCTACGGGCTGCGGGAGGTAGGCCCGTTCCTGGAGGCGCTGAATAGCGCAGCTCGCCGCCTGTGCGCCCTCTATCTGGGACTGCGCCACCCCAGCTGGGCCCTCGCTCCGTTCTGGGAGCGCATGCACGGCGAGCGGCGCCTGCCGCTGCCGGCCGCCCTTGAGGCGCTGGCGGCCTGTCACCAGTTCGGGCTGCCGGCCCAACTGACACTCGTGCCGGCGCCGCAGGCCTTCCGCTTCCTGAGCCGGGACGACGCGCTGGTAGATCTCTACCTGCGGCTGCAACTCACCAGGAGCCCGGAACGGGACGAGCGGCTGCAGGCGGCGATGGATGAGCTGCTTGTGCCGACTGAGGACGGGATGCTGATGCCGCGCATGCAGCAGCGCCACGCGGCTGTGGTCTGGTGGGAGCCGGTGCCGTAGTGCGCTGAAGGAGGCGTGTGATGAGTGGTATTTTGCTGGCGCTCCTGATCATCGCAGGGCTGTTCTTCCTCTGGATGATCGGCTGGGGGCTGTTCTGGCTGCTCGCCCAAGCCGGCGTGATCATCCAGAAGGCGGGCGAGCCGCCGGCGACCGATACAAACGACTATTCCCTTAGCCAGGGGCGCGAGGTCAAGAGTGAAGAACCGTAAGCGGAGCGCTGTGGTAGAGCGGGTCTACCTTGAGGCGCTCCTAATAGGCCTCTGTATTGGCCTGGCCGCCGTGCTGCTCGACCGCTGGGTGGGCGGCAGCAGCTGGCAGCTGCGGATCGGGAGCCTGCTTGTCCTGGGCGGGGGGATCTGCCTGCTGCAATACTGGCTGGCGCGGGTCGGCAGGCGATAAGGGCCGTACAGTGTAGTCTGTAGCCCGCCATCCATGTGTTGACGACCGACGACAGACGACCGACCACCGCTCGCAACGGCCCGGCGGTAATCGGCTGTCGATCTTTACATCGGGCGTCAACGCTATATGGAACTACCGAATTTCTCGGTAGGCCCGTAGGGCCCAAGCATTCGCTTTTGACAGCGCCGCTACCACACGTGCGACTTGGGGCGAATGCTTCGGCCATAGCTCCCGGGCGCCTCAGCCGGTAGCCTCGGGGTAGTAGGCGACGCGGGCGTTTTCGCGGCGCGTGGTGAGGCGCCCGGCGCGCTCGGCGGCCTCCCGCAGCACCTGGCGCCTGTCGATCGTGAGCAGCCTGCGGCCGCGCATGAGCACGCGCCCGGCGACGATCACGGTATCCACATCGGTGGCGCGGGCGCTGTAGAGCAGCGTTGCGGCCTGGTTGTGGAGCGGCTGGGCGTGGGGCGCGTCGCGCCGGATGAGCACGATATCGGCGGCGAGGCCAGGCCGGAGCTCGCCGGTGACGCCGCCGAGGCCTATGGCCCGGGCGCCCTCGCGGGTGAGCAGGGCAAGGGCCTGGCCCACCGGCATGGCGCAGGCGTTCTGCGTGCGATGCTTCTCGAGCAGGGCGATCAGGCGGGCGGCCTCGAGCAGATCGTAGCTGTTGTTGCTGGCGGCCCCATCGCTGCCGAGGCCCACTGTTACGCCGCGGGCGCAGAGGTCGCTCACCGGGGCCACGCCGATGCCGAGCTTCATCTCGGTCTTCGGGGTGACGGAGATGGCGACGCCGTCGGCTGCCATGATGGCGATATCGTCGGCGGTGGGGTGGGCGACATGGGCGGCGAGGGCAGGCACGGCGAAGAGGCCGGCGTCGCGGGCAACCTCAACCGGCGTCTTGCCGTGGGCGGCGAGGCTCTGGGCGACCTGCTCCGCCGTCTCGGAGAGGTGGATGTGGATGCCGAGGCCGAGCTGCCGGGCCTGCCTGGCGACGCTGGCGAGGAAGGCGGGGGTGCAGGTGTAGGGCGCATGGGGGCCGAGGCGCACCGTGATGCGGCCATCGGCGGCGCCGTGCCAGCGCTCGGCGAAGGCGGCGCTGCGGGCCAGGTTCGCCTCCTCCTCCGGGCCGCTGAAGAGCGTCCAAGCGAGATTGGCCCGCAGGCCGGCGTCGGCAGCGGCCCGGGCGATCTCGTCCATGGCGAAGTAGTGGTCGGCGACAGCGGTGACGCCCGCCTCGATCATCTCGGCGAAGCCGAGCAGCGCGCCCCAGTAGACATCCTCGTTACTGAGGTTCGTCTCCATGGGCCAGATATAGCTGTTGAACCACTCCTCGATCGGCACGTCTTCAGCGACGCCGCGGAAGAGGCTCATCGCGCTGTGGGCGTGGGTGTTGATCAGGCCGGGTACGGCGAGCATGCCCCGCGCGGCGATGGTATTGCGGGCGAGGCCAGGGCTGATCGCCGGGGCGATCGCGGCAATGCGCCCCTCGCTCACGGCGATGCTGTGGCGCGGAAGAATACTGACCTCAGCGCCGTCGAGTTGGAGCACGTCGGCGCCGGTGATGAGAAGATCGTACATGGAACTGCCGTCGGGTTGTCAGGACAGGTCGCAGCATTGTAGGCGAACTGCCCAAGCGACGCAAGGGGCTGCCCCAGGAAATCCTCCTAATCCCCGCTCCAGAGACTGATGGTACAATTGAGAGGGCAACGCTCAAGAGAAAAAGCACATGACCCCAGATATCCTGCGTTTGCTGCTGGCGCTGCTGGCGACGGCGCTGCTCATCCGGGAGGCCTTGCGGGCGGCCCGCGGCTCGCGACGGCGGCTCGCCTTCAGCCTCGGCGCCGGCGGCTTCGCGCTGTTGGCCCTGGGGAATCTCCTTCAGGGCGCGGGGTGGAGCGGCCCCGTGCCGATCGTCGGCGCCGTCAGTCTGGGCCTTGCCCTGCTGCTGGGCAGCCTGCTTACGCTTTTCCTCGCCTACCGCGCCGGCGAGATGGGGGAGCAGTTCCGGCGCGCCAGCGAGTATGTGGCTGAGGAGCGGGCGAAGCGGGCTTTGGATCGCGAAATTCACGAAAGCGTCGCCCGCGAAAAACACGAAGGTTTGGATCGCGAAATTCACGAAAGCGTCGCCCGCGAAAAACACGAAAGCGAAATGGGCGAAAGGCGCGAAAGTGAAAAACGCGAAGAAGAGGAGTAATGAGTACTGTGAATAGTATCAGTACGGAGAATGTCGCGAGCGCCACGGGCACGGATCTCGAGCAGATCGGGCGGCGGGCCAAGGCCGCCTCGCGCCGGTTGGCGGGCCTGAGCACCGAGGCCAAGAACGCCGCCCTCCACGCGATCGCCGACGCGCTGCTGGCTGGCCAGGATGCGATCCTCGCCGCGAATGAGGCTGACCTGGCCGCGGCGCGGGCGTCTGGCACGAGCGCCGCGCTGCTCGACCGCATGCTGCTGACGCCCGAGCGGCTCGCCGCCATCGCCGCTGATACCCGCAAGGTGGCCGCCCTGCCCGACCCGGTGGGCGAGATCTTCGACGAGGCCGAGTTGCCCAACGGCCTCAGGCTGCACAAGCGCCGCACCCCCCTCGGCGTGGTGGGCGTGATCTACGAGGCGCGCCCGAATGTCACGGTGGATATCGCCGCCCTCTGCCTGAAGACGGGCAACGCCGCTATCCTCCGGGGCGGCAGCGATATCGCCCGTAGCGTGGCCGCGATCACGAGCGCGATCAGCGAGGCCCTCGAGCGCGTCGGTCTGCCCGCCGACGCTGTGCAGAGCATCACCGACCCCGACCGCGAGTTGGTGCGGGGTCTGCTGCGCCTCGACCGCTATGTTGATATGATTATCCCCCGCGGCGGCGCCGGCCTGCACCGCTTCTGCCTGGAGAACGCCACTATCCCGGTGATCACCGGCGGCATCGGCGTGGTGCATATGTTTGTGGACGCCACCGCCGATCTCGTGCGGGCCGTGCCGCTCATCCACAACGCCAAGGTGCAGCGCCCGAGCGTCTGCAACGCCCTCGACACCCTCCTGGTGCAGCGGGAGGTCGCCCCGGCCCTGCTGCCCGCCGTGGCCGCCAGCCTCTGCCCGGCCGGCGTGGAGCTGCGCTGCGATGGCGAGAGTCTTGCGATCTTGAGGGATCACCCGGACGCCGGCTCGTGGCGCATCACGCCCGCCGGCCCCGACGACTTCGGCACCGAGTTCCTCGGCCTAATTCTCTCGGTGAAGGTGGTGGCGGGGCTCGACGAGGCGCTTGACTTCATCGCCGAGCACAGCTCCGGCCACACCGAGGCGATCATCACGGAGGACCCCGCCGCCGCCGAGCGCTTCACTCGCGAGGTGGACGCGGCCGCGGTCTTCGTGAACGCGAGCACAAGGTTCAACGACGGGGGCGAGTTCGGCCTCGGCGCCGAGGTTGCGGTGAGCACACAGAAGCTCCACGCCCGCGGGCCGATGGCGCTGCGGGAGCTCACGTCCTATACCTGGATCGGCGTCGGCGACTATATCACGCGGAAGTAATGACATACTCGCTCAAGCTGGCCCATCTCTACGCCTCGCAAATGAACGTCTACGGCGACCGCGGCAACGTGATCGCCCTGCGGCAGCGCTGCGCCTGGCGCGGGATCGACCTGACGGTGACGGCTGTGGAGCCCGGCGACGAGGTGGACTGGCCGAGTTTCGACCTGGCCTTTTTCGGCGGCGGCCAGGACAGCAGCCAGACGCTGATCGCCAACGATCTGCTGGAGCGGCAGGGCCCCGGCCTGCGGGCCGCGATCGACGACGGGCTGGTGCTGCTCGCGATCTGCGGCGGCTACCAGCTGCTCGGCCACTACTTCCTCACCCACACTGGCGAGCGTCTGCCCGGCCTCGGCGCGCTGGATGTCTACACCGTGGGCGGCAAGCAGCGCCTGATCGGGAACATCGTGGTGGAGGCGAACCTGGGCCAAGAGGACGAGGGGCCAAGCGTGCGGTTGGTGGGCTTCGAGAATCACAGCGGCCGCACCTATCACGGGCCGGGAGTGCGGCCCCTCGGCCGCGTGCTCGTGGGCCACGGCGATAACGGCGAGGACGGAGTGGGCGGCGCGGTCTACCGCAACAGCTTCGGCTGCTACCTCCACGGCTCGCTCCTGCCCAAGAACCCACAGCTCACCGACCACCTGATCAGCCTGGCTCTCAAGCGGCGCTACGGCCCGGCGGCCGAGTTGCCACCGCTCGACGCCACCCTTGAGCTGCGCGCCCAGCAAACGATGCTCGAGCGGCTGGTGCGCTGAGAAGCCTGAAGATGACAGGGCGGCGACAGCACGCGAATTGCTGCGCCGGCCCGTACTGAATCCCACGAGGAGCTATGCCCAGGGAGCTGATGCTGAGCAGCGCCGAGATCGATGAGGCGGGCGCGGCCGCGCTCGCGGCGGTGGCCTATCTGCTCGACGAAGAGGAGCGGAGCCGCGCCGCCGCCAGCCCTGTCGTGCCGCGCTCCGCCTGGCGCGACGCAGCTCGGCTGAGCATCCAGGGCATCACGATCACGCGAGCCGTCAGGTCGCCCAGCTGGGGCCATGTCGAGCGGCTGCGCAGGGCCGGCCGAGGCGTCAGCGGCATCGTCGGCCAGTGAGCGCCCGCGCCCCTGGCCTGGCCGGCGAGGCATCCCCCGGATGAGGCTAACCTACACGGACTATCTGGAGTTGCCCGCGCCGCCACCCGTCGCCGCCGCTCTGCTGCGCGATCTCTCACGCTGGGCCGGGGTTCTGGCGCTGAGCGCACCGGCACCTTCTGGCGCTTCGGCGGCGAGCTCTACACGATCGGGCAGAGCGCAGATTGGGGAGGGCCGCAGGAGGCGCTGTGCTGGCGGGCCGAGCCTGCAACCGGGATCGGCCCCCGGCTTGAGGTTACTGTTCCCCTCGCCGACGCTGTGATCTCGAGCCACGTCAGTATCCGGGTCTCCCTGAAGGTGCCGGGTCCGGCATGGCCTGGGCGTGGGGCGCTGCTGCGCCGCCACCTGCGCCGGGCCACGCGGGCTGCCGCCGCCCGGCTCGCGGAGCTGCTGCAGGAGCGGGAGCGCGACACGCAGCTGACTGTTACTGAGGCTGCCCTAAGCGGCGCCACGCCCGCGCAGGCGGTCCTTGTAGAGCGCCTCCGCGAGCGCTACCCGCTCACTGTTGAGCAGTTTCTTGCCATGGGCGCCCTGGAGCACCTGGAGCGAGTGGCGCGTCTCGAGCAGGGCTGGGAGC
>DAOUGF010000334.1:0-1863 GCA_034429295.1 Chloroflexaceae bacterium | reverse complement strand
CGCGGCGGTGCGAGCCATCGGCGGCTACCGCGACGGCCCCTTCCCGGAGGATTACGAGCTCTGGCTGCGCATGCACGCCACCGGCCTGCCGATGGCGAAGCTCCCGCAGGTGCTCCTCGCCTGGCGCGAGAGCTCGGGCCGCGCCTCACGGGTTGATCCGCGCTACGCTCGGAGCGCCTTCGACGCGCTGCGCGCCCGCTTTCTCGCCCAGGACCCTCGGCTGCATCAGGGGCGCCCCCTCGTCTATTGGGGCGCCGGGCGCAACACCCGCCAGCGAGCCCGCCTCCTGATCGAGCAGGGTTTCCCGCCCACCGCCTGGATCGATATCGACCCGCGTAAGCTGGGGCATGTGGTTTGGGGCGCGCCGGTACACCCTCGCTCCTGGCTTGCCCAGACGCCCAAACCTTTCGTGCTCGTCTATGTCACCAACCACGGCGCCTACGACCTGATCAGCGGCTGGCTCGCCGAGCTCGGCTATGCCCCCGGCGACGATTATCTGTTTGTGGGGTAGGGGGAAGATGCCGCGGGGCCGCATCAGAACGCCATCGCCGGACAATGAGGGCGCTCAGCTGAGATGGCGAAGTGTCTGCAGAGCTCGGCTTGTGGTTAAAACCCGCTCGGCAGGCTCACCGCCACGCGGGCCAGGTCGTCGATCGGCAGGCGACCGCCGACGAGCCAGCAGGTATCCGGGCCGGCCCGAGTGATCACGATCGGTAGCCGCTCGCTGGAGACCATGCTCCACGAGGCGGATACAGCCACCGCATCGCGCCCTTTGAAGCGGAAGCCCTGCATTGCCGGCGCCTCGCCCTCAGCAAGATCCCATGGCAGGTGCAGCGTCTCGCCGGCCGGGACGACCAGTTCGATCCAGGTCACCTGGAACACGCCGTCGGCATCCACGGCGCAGTAGGCGTCGCCGAGCTGCCGGGGCGACAGGCCGGGCGGCAGGAATGTTGGCAGCGGGTGCAGCTGGTCGGCGGAGAGGGCCGTCGGGGACGGCATCGACTCGGGCTGGTAGAGCGCCTCGCCCTCGCGGAGGGCCACGATGCTCACCCGCAGGCCGGGCACCCTGATCGTGGCGAGCGTGCCGGGCGGATCAGCGTCGGGCGGAGATCCATCGGCCATACGGGGCTCCTTATCTGTGCCGCTTCATCGCTCACGCGGCCCAAAGCGCCGGCGCGCCCACCTCGGAAGCGCCTTATCTGCTCTCTGCTTTTCACTGTGCACGATCTGACAGGCTGCTTGGGATGGAAGCACTGCCGATTGGCGTCAGAAAGCCGTCGCGGTACGGACTACGCTGTACGGACGCTAGGCGCCATCGAGCTCGTGCTCGCCGAGCCGGCGGGTAGCGTAGGTCAGCTCGCGGGCGCCGATGCCTCCCCTGGCCCCTGCGGCGAGCGTCTCGGCCTCGCGGAGTGCGGCGGCCGCCAGCTCCCGCTCGCCGATCTCGTCCAGACGCCCGGCGGCGGCCCGCAGCGCCCGCGCCGCCCCGGCGTAATCGCCCTGCGCGGCGGCCGTGACGGCCCGCTGCTGAAAGCGCGCTGCGCTCGCCCTGGCTGCGGCCTCGAGCAACATCGGCGAGGGCGCGGGGGCAGCAGGCGTGTAGCAAACCACCAGATCAGCGGTGGCTTGGGCGACACCGCTGCTCGCTGTCAGGGCCGCCAGCCGCACCCGGGCGCCCTCGACGGGCTGCCGCGGCGGTGCGGGCGGCGCCAGGATTTCCAGCAAGAGTCGCACCGGCACGCGGCGCTCGAGGTCGCCGAGATGCAGCAGGACGCGTCGCCCGTCGGCGGCGGGCCGCCACTCGAGCGGGGCGAGCGCCGGGCTCAGCCGAGTGGCGTGGCGCAGCACGGCGCCCCGCGGCAG
>DAOUGF010000333.1:0-7878 GCA_034429295.1 Chloroflexaceae bacterium | reverse complement strand
CCTTCACCCGTCTTCATCTCGGCGATCGCGCCGTCGTGGAGGATCATCGCCCCCGTCAGCTGGACGTCGAAGGGTCGCATGCCGAGTACCCGGCGAGAAGCTTCGCGAACCACCGCAAATGCCGGGGTGAGGAGGTCATCGAGATCCTCGCCGTCGGCGAGCCGCTGGCGGAACTCGGCCGTCTTGCCGCGAAGGGCCTCGTCGGAGAGGGCCCGGTACTCATCCTCAAGCGCGTTGATGGCGTCAACGAGGGGCTGGATCTGGCGCACGGCCTTATCGTTGCCGTCGCCAACGATCTTTTTCAGCCATTTGAACATGTGCGAACTCCGTTCGCCGAAGCGTCTGTTGATAGCGTGCCAGAACTCATTATACCCGAGGGCAGGATGCCGGCACAAGGGCGGGCTGCTGCGGGGCCTGCCGCCCCGCACCCCGTCGAGTAGGTAGCGCGCGCCCCTCGACACCCCCTGCTTGGGGCGCTACCCCTGACCCCAAGCAGGAGGCTAGTGCCGTGCCCACGGCCCGCGGGCGACCCGTCTCATCGACGGGCTTAAGCCCTGGCCAAGCGCGGTGGCCCTCGCCTGCTGGTTGCGCCCTGGACGTTCCGGCGTGCCGCCACCACTCCGCCACAGGCAAGCTTTCCAGAATCCGGTGTGAGGAGGCGAGTGGCACAACCGATGCTCACACACCACCCCGACCGGAGATCTGCCGCCAGCCGAGGCGGATGGCTCTGCCCGTCGATGGGTTGGGTACGCTGCCGGCCGCCAGCACAGTACGGCCCTCCGGCTTGGGGTGGTCCGGAGGGGGCAAGGCCCCCTCCGCCGGGGGTGCAGGGGGCGGAGCCCGCCTGCATGACCGCCCGCCGCCCAGGTGAAGCCCCGCCGGGGTGCAGGGGACGGAGTCCGCCGCCCGGGCACCTATGCAGCCAGCGTCTCCATCAGCGCGGCGACGAGGCCATCGGCGGTGAACGGCTTCTGGATGTAGCCCGTATCGCCGAGCAGGTCGCGCTCAGCGAGGGCATCGTCGGTGTAGCCCGACATATAGAGCACGCGGATCTGCGGCCGCAGGGCCCGCACCGCGGCAGCCGTCTGCACGCCATTGAGCCCGCCCGGCATCACTACATCGGTCAGCAGGACGTGGATCTCGCCGCTGTGGCTGCGGGCAAGCTCCACGGCGCGGTGGCCATCGGCCGCCTCCAGCACGACGAAGCCCTGGCGCAGCAGGATGGCCCGAGCCAGGCTGCGCACCCGCTTGTCATCCTCCACCAGCAGCACCGTCTCGGCCTTCGCCCGCTCAGGGGCGCGGCGGGGGGCGGGCGACGCCGAGGCCGGCTCGCCCTCCGCCGCCGGCAGGTAGATCGTAAAGGTCGAGCCGCAACCCTCCTCGCTTGAGAACAGGATCTGGCCGCCGCTCTGGCTGACGATGCCGTGGACCGTCGCCAGGCCCAGCCCTGTGCCTTTGCCTCGCGGCTTAGTCGTGAAGAACGGCTCGAAGACATGGGCGCGGGTCGCCTCGTCCATCCCCTGCCCGGTATCGCTCACAACAAGGACGGCGCAAGGGCCGGGCGAGCCATCGCCGCCGCCGATCGCGCTGGTCTCGATCCGCAAGTGGCCGCCATCGGGCATCGCGTCGCGGGCGTTGATCGCCAGGTTCATCACCACCTGCTCGATCTGGCCGGGGTCGGCCCGCACGGTGGGCACATCGGGGGCGAGGGCGATCGTCAGCGTAATATCCTCGCTGATCAGGCGGCGCAGCAGCTGCTCCATGCCCAGGATCACCTCATTCAGGTCGATCAGCTCGGGCTGCAGCACCTGGCGCCGGCTGAAGGCCAGCAGCTGCCTGGTGAGCGCGGCGGCCCGCGCGCCCGACTGGCGGATCTGCTCGATGGAGGTCAAGCTTGGGTCATTCGGGCTCAGATCGCTGAGCAGTAGATCGCACTCGCCGAGGATCACCGTGAGCAAGTTGTTGAAGTCGTGGGCAAGGCCGCCGGCGAGTCTGCCGAGCGCCTCCATCTTCTGGGCCTGCCGCAGCTCCTCCTCGGCCCGCCGGCGCTCGCGCATATCGCGGATGATCGTGGAGTAGAACTCAGGCTGCCCGTCGGCCCCGTAGTGGGCGATGATCACCTGGGAGACCGGGATCTCGCTGCCATCGCTGTGGAGCAGGGCGGTCTCGCCCGTCCAGGTGCCAGTCGCGGCCGCCGCGGCGATGGCGCTGCGGAACTGCTCGAGCGCGTGGGGCGCGATATAGTCGCGCACCCTGGTGGCGCTGAGTTCCAGGTCGTCGGCGATGCCGAGCAGCCGCCGGCCGGCCCGGTTGACGTAGAGCACCCGCCCCTCGGGATCGCCCATGCTGACGAGGTCGGTGGTAGTCTCGATTACGGCGGCGAGGCGAGCGTGGGCGGCCTCGGCGCGCCGACGCTCGGCCAGCTCCTGGCGGGCGGCCTCGTAGAGGCGAGCGTGCTCGATGGCGATCGCGGCGTGGGCCGCAAAGTCGCCAGCGAGGCGGGCGTGCTCGCCGCTGTAGAAGCCCGGCTCGTACTTGTCGAGGGTGATCATGCCGATCAGCCGCTCGCCGAAGAGCAGCGGCACACCTAGCCAGGAGCGGATCGGGTCGAACAGAAAGGGCTCGGTGCGGAAGATCGGGTAGCGGGCCGGGGCGTCGTCGAGCAACAGCGGGGCCCTGGTACGGGCGACCTCAGCGTTAGGCGTAACGCCGGCCTCCAGGGGGAAGCTGAGGCCGAGAATGGCCTGCTTGTGGAGCAGCCCGTAGGCACCAATGATGGTCGAGATGTTGTCGTGCACCAGCTGCACGGAGGCGCTATCGTAGGGCACCACTTTGCGCAACTCGCTGAGAATCAGGTTGAGCACCTCGTCCAGCGAGAGCGTCGAGCCGAGGGCGCGGGCGGCCGCCCGCAGCGTCTCGGCCTCCTGGCGGCGGCCCTCAGCGAGCACAATCGCCTCGCGGAGCCGGGCAATCGTCTCGTCGAAGGTCCGGCCAAGCGCGGCGATCTCGGCGGGGCCGTGCTGAGGGATGGCGGCGTGCAGATCGCCTGAGCCCGCGCGGGCGGCGGCGCGAGCGAGCTCCTGTAGGGGGCGAACGATCCTGCGAGAGAGCAGATGGGCGCCAAGCAGCGCGCAGATCAGTGTGACAAGGAGCAGTAGCCCTGTGACAACGAGCTCTCCCCAATTGCCCGCCACAATCCCGCTGTACGCTATGATCACGACCGGAGGGAGCGACAGGATAAGGGTAAAAGCGATGAGGAGCCGCTGCTGCAGACTGATCCGGAAGCGCTGTACCATTTTATGAACCCATAAAAGAATTCGTGCGGCGCGGCCACCGGCCGGCGTCTACAGTATATGCCCTGCAGGTTACGGCTCCGCTTGCCCATCCCGTTGCTCCGGGCCGGCGTCAACAGATGCGCTTCGCCTGTAGTTGCAGCTACGCCCCGAGCAGTGCCACCTGGTTGACAACCTGAGCGAGCATGCCACTGCGGCGCTAGCTTGGCATACAGGCCTTCCACCTCAATCGCTCAGGGCGCGCTGCACCTCGAGACGCCAGAAGCGTGCGCTCGCTCACCGAGGTGGCCCGGGTGTATCGCGTAGGACGCTGCCGCTCGCCGGTGGGCTAGGCGCGTGAGAGAAAGGGCCTCCCAAGCGCGTTGACGCTCCAGGCTGCTGGTGCTATGCTACCGGCCGGCACCACCCCGAGCGGAGGCGACGATGGCGCGGAGCGAGACGCTGCTGGTCGGCACGGCCGACGGGTTGACAATCTTCGACGATGCTACGGGCGCGGGGCAGCCCCGCGTGACGCTGCGCGGCCACGCCGTGCGGGCGATCGTCGCGGCGGACTCGACGGTGCTACTGGTCGCCGCCGACGGACTGCCGCCGCAGCAGAGCTTCGATGGCGGCCACAGCTGGGCCGACGCGCCCGGCGCCGCTGTGGAGCCGATGGGCCTGCGAGTCGCCACCATCAACGGCCCGGTGGAACTGGCGAATCCCCGGCTGGCCGGGGCCACTGCCTACGCGCGCATCGGCGGCCGCTCTCCGGTGCTGGTCGGAGCCGGCGCCGGAGGCATGATGCTCTTCCGCAGCTTCGAAGAGGGGATCCGCTGGGAGCCCGCGGGCATCACCGGCGCGCTGGCCGGCCGCATCACAGCGATCGCGCCCGGCCCTTCTCATGCTCTGTGGGCCGGCACCGATGAAGGCCAACTGCTGCGCTCCGACGACCGGGGCGCCACCTGGCGCGAGGCGGCCCGCCTTGGCGCCGCCATCCTCGCTCTCGTCGCCGTCCGGCCGTAGCTGGCCGGGCGCCGCGAGCCAGCCTGCCCGCAGCTTAGCGACACCGGAGGAATCATGGCAAAAGCGGGTATTGTCTATGTCGGCACGGCCGACGGCTTGGCAACCTACGCCGACCCTGGCAGCACAGGGCGCTGGCGCCGTGTGGGTCACAGCCTCGCCGGGAAGGCGGTCGGCGCTATCATCGCCGCCGATCAGCAGACCTTGATGATTGCCACTGAGGACGGGCAGACGCTCCATAGCGACGACGGCGGCCAGACCTGGGCGCCCGCAACGGGCGCCGACGCCGAGAACCTCAAGGCCTTCCTCGACGCCCCCGGCCCGGTGATCGCCACCGCCCACGGCCCGGCCCACTGGAAGCGCGATCACCCGCCGGCGCCCGGCACAGTGACGATGGCGCTGCTCGCCGGTAAGCAGGAGGTGCTGCTGGCCGCCATCGCGGGCGGCACCGCCCTGATGCGTAGCGAGGACGGCGGCGCCACCTGGCAGCAGGCCACGGTCGAGGGCGAGCTCGCCGGCGGGGTGACGACGATCGTACCCGCCAGTTACCACATGGATTACGCCTGGGCTGGCACCGACCAGGGCCAACTGCTCCGCTCCCAAGATCGCGGCCGCTCCTGGCACATCGTCGCCACGGAGCCGGCGCCCATCCGCAGCCTCGCCATCGTCAGAATCGAGTCCGCCTCCTGAGGACGGCCAGCGTACGCTGGTTGGGCCGAGGCATTTGCGGTGCAGATGCCTCGGCCTCCCATCGATATGAGGGGATCGTGCCCCAGTGCATGATCTGGCAGGTTTTTGGAATGAAAGCACTGCCAATTGGCTTCAGAAAGCCGTCGCGGTACGGATAGCGGACTACGGACACTTATCAGTGCCGCTTCGTGATGTTGGCACACCGGCGCCGCTGAGCCGCGCAAGCCGTCGGCTTGGAGGCGGGGGTGCAGGCGTCAGGATGCGCCTTGGTGATGAGGCAGCACATATGGTAGAGTGAGCCCATCCCCGAAGTTGTAGAGCGAGGAGATGATGAGCCCACAGACGAGCGATTTTACGCATCTTGGCAAGCCGCGTAAGCTGATCGACGGGCTGGACCGGGTAACGGGTCGCACCCGCTACACCGGGGATGTGCGCCTCCCCGGGATGCTCTATGGCCGCCCGGTTTTGAGCCCCTACGCCCACGCGAGGATCGTCGCCGTGGATACGGAGGCCGCCCGCGCCGTGCCTGGCGTGGTGGCCGTGCTCACCGCCGCGGATCTGCCCACCAACGGCCGGATTTACTCCTCGCGGCAGACCACCACTCTAGCCTCAGGCGAAGTGCGCTATCGCGGCGAGCCGGTGGCGCTGGTGCTCGCCGAGAGCGAGGCGGCAGCTGCCGACGGCGCCGCCGCCGTGCAGATCGACTACGACCCGCTCCCCGTCGTGTCCGACCACACCGCGGCCCTCGCCCCCGACGCTCCGGTGATCTGGCCGAACGGCGCGCCCAAGGAAGGCGCCGACCTCACTGCCGAGCATGCCGCCACCGCCGGCGGCACTACGGTGCGGCGGGCCGACGGCCCGACCAATCTCCACGAGCAGAAGCGCTACGAGCGGGGTGATGTGGAGGCCGCCCTCAAGGCCGCCGACGTGGTGATCGAGCGCACCTATCGCACTCCGATCGTCCACCAGGGCTACCTCGAACCGCACGTGGCCGTGGCCGACTACGACGCCCTCAAGGGCACGCTCCAGATCTTCACCAGCACCCAGGGGCAGTTCGGTGTGCGCGACGAGGTCGCCCGCCTGCTCGGCCTCCCGAAGAGCAAGGTCACCGTCACGCCTATGGCTGTGGGTGGCGGCTTCGGCGCGAAGTACGGCATCATCGAGCCACTTACCGCCGCCGCCGCCATGGCCATCGGTAGGCCCGTGCGGATCAACCTCACCCGCACCGAGGATTTCCTCACCACCACGCCCACCCCTGCCAGCGAGTTCCGCGTGCGCCTCGGCGCCACCCGCGAGGGTGTGATCACTGCCCTCGACGCCCAAATCTTCCTCGACAACGGCGTCTTCCCCTTCACCCTCGGCGGGATCGTCAGCATGCTCTTCGGCGGCTACTACCGCTTCGAGCACCTGCGCATCGACATCCACGAGGTGCTGACGAACAAGCCCCAGGCGGGCGCCTATCGCGCCCCCGGCGCCCCCCAGGCCACCTTCGCCATCGAGTCTACGGTGGATGAGCTCGCCTACGAGTTGGGGATGGATCCGCTCGAGCTGCGCCTGCGCAACGCGGCCGGCCCGAACGATCTCACCGGCGAGGGCGAGCCCTGGGCCGACATGGGCCTGCGGGAGTGCCTGGAGGCCGCCAGCAAGCATCCCCTCTGGGTGAACCGCGCCCAGGAGTGCGGCCCTGGTGAGGGGGTGGGGCTCGCCATCGGCGGCTGGCCCTGCGGCAACACCACCGCCGCCGCGGTCTGCCGGGTGGATACCGACGGCACCATCCGCGTCCATATCGGCTCGGTGGACATCTCGGGCACCAATACGGGCTTCCAGCTGATCGCCGCAGAGATCCTCGGCGTGCCGCCCGAGCAGGTCGAGATCGTGGCCGGCGACACCCGCAGCGGCCCCTTCGCCGGCCCGAGCGGCGGCAGCCAGATCACCTATTCGGTGGGCGGGGCCGTGGCCGAGGCCGCCCGCGCCGCCCGCCGCCAGCTGGTCGAGCTAGCCGCCCAGCACTTCGAGGCGAATGTCCAGGACATCGAGCTGCGGGAGGGCCAGGCCTTTGTGCGCGGCGTGCCGACCCGCACCATCTCCCTCGGCGAGCTCGCCGAGCAGGCCCAGGGTCGCAGGGGCGGTCCCGGCCCGGTGGTGGGCGAGGGCCGCAGCGCGCCCGAGCAGAACGCGCCCGGCTTCGTCGTCCATATCGCTAAGGTCCACGTGGACACCGACACCGGCCACGTCACGCCGCTGCGCTACGTGGCCATCCAGGATGTGGGCTTCGCGATCAACCCGCTGCTGCTCGAAGGCCAGATCCACGGCGGCGCGGCGCAGAGCATCGGCTTCGGGCTCTACGAGGCCATGCGCTACGACGAGAACGGCGAGCTGCTCACGGCCAGCCTGATGGACTACACCCTGCCGCGAGCCAGCGAGCTGCCGCCGATCGAGGTGGTGTTCGTGGAGCGCCCCTCGCCCCACGGCCCCTTCGGCGCCCGCGGCGTGGGCGAGCCACCGATCACCGCCGGCCCCGCTGCCCTTGCCAACGCCATCCGCGCCGCCACCGGCGCCCGCATCCTCGAGACGCCCCTCCGCGAGGAGGTGGTCTGGCGGGCGCTGCACGAGGAGTAGCGCATCTCGTACGTCGAGCCGCCAAGCCTTGGCGGCCTGCAAGGCCGAAGCATTCGCTTTCGGAATGCTTCGGCCTTGTGTTTCGAGCGAGGAGCGCGGCTCTCCATTCGGAAGCGGGTCGGATGGTGACCCACGACAGATCACGGCCGGGCAGGCTGCGGGCGATCGTCGGTCGTCCCACTAGGGCTCGCGGCCCGCGACAATGCCTCGCAGATAGGTGTCAACGACCCGCGGGGCCAGCGCAGCGATCGAGAAGGCCCGCTGGTCGAGCAGCCAG
>DAOUGF010000332.1:0-12123 GCA_034429295.1 Chloroflexaceae bacterium | reverse complement strand
GGCGGGCGTGGAGCTCGCGCTTCTCCTGGGGCAGCAGCTGGCGAGCACCGAGGGTGAGGTCGAGCAGGTGATCGAAGATGCGGCGCTGCTTGATCAGGGTGGTACGGCGGCGCGACTCGGTGGGATGGGCGGTGAGCACGGGCATGATCAGCGCGCCCTCGAGCCAGGCTCGCAGCTCGGCGGCGGGGATGCCGTGGGCGCGCAGGGTGGCAACAGCGGCGCCGACGCTCTCGGCCCGCGGGCCGCTCCGCCGGTCGCGCTCCCGCAGCACCCGCAGCCGCTCCACGGCCTCGGCGAGATTGACGAGGCCGAAATAAAGGGTGAAGGCCTTGGTGAGGCTGAAGATCTCGCCGATCGAGAGGCCGGCGATCAGCTGTTGCAGCTCGCGGGTGATCGTCCCATTGCCGCCGGCCCGCAACTCCTTGGCCATGAGGCGCACCCGCTCCTCGAGGACAAAGGCGGCCGCGCCGCTCTGATCGGTGAGGACACGGCCAAGGGCGAAGCCGAGGGCCTTGATATTGGCGGAGAGCGGATCCCGCGGCGACTGCGTCTCGTCCAGTGACCCGCTGGTGTTTCGTTCAGTGCTCATCGATCCTCCGTGCTGGTGGGATCGTACCACACTGTACGATGGCGGGTGGGAGTGGAGGGCGCGGCACCCCACGAGCGGCCGCAATAAGACCGAAGCTTTCGAGCAGCGAATGCTTCGGCCCTACTCGCCGCCTTCGGCGATCATATCCTCGACGTGGGCGGCATCGTTGAGGCGCATGAGCCGCCAGCCGCTGCTGCCGAGGCGAAACTCGGTGAGCGAGCCGTTGTCGAGCCACATGCGGCCGAAGAGCGCCAAGTCGAGGCCGATCACGTGGCAGAGCAAGGCGCGGATGGTGCCGCCGTGGGAGACGGCGACGATCGTCTCGCCCTGCTTGTGCTCCTCCTGGATGTGCTGAAGTGCGACGAGGGCGCGGGCCTGGAGCTGGGCGTAGCTCTCGCCGCCGAGCCGCACCGTGCGAGCCGGATCGCGCTGATACTCGGCCATATGGTCGGGGAAGCGGCGGTAGAGCTCCTCGGGGGTGAGGCCCTCCCACTGGCCCACATCGATCTCGCGGATCTCGGGCAGGGGGCGGGGGGTGCGCCCGAGGGCCGCGCCGATGATTTCAGCCGTCTCCCAGGCTCTGGCGAGGTCGCTGCTGTAGAGCGCGCTCACCTCGAAGCGGCGCAGACGCTCGGCGGCACGGCGGGCCTGCTCGCGGCCGCGCTCGTTCAGCGGCACGTTAGCCTGGCCCTGGTACTGCAGCGTGACGTTCCACGGAGTCTCGCCGTGGCGCACGAAGATCAGACGCATACTGGTTACGATCGCTGCTGGCTCGCTTTTGTTTCCGGCGAGCATTATAGCCGATCTCGCCGGGGTGCCCTCGATGGAAAGCAGCGTGCCTCGCCGGGCGGCTCTGTGGGGCGCTTACCCCCACGCCCGGCCAAAGGGGGCGTGGCCCCCTTTGGAAACCCCCAAACCCGACGGCCGCCTCAGTCCGCGTACCATCGCTGCATGCCCCTCGGCGCCGAGAGCGGGAACTGCCCGTCGTGCCGCCGGCTGCGCGTCAGCTTCGCGTCTTCCTTTTCGCGTCTTCCTTTTCGCGTCTTCCTTTTCGCGCCTTCGCGCCTTCGTTTCGCGTCTTTCGCTCCGTTTCGTGTCATTCGCGATCCAAACGCCCCCCCAGCACAAAAGGAGTCGGGGGGCGCGCACGCCCCCCGACTAATCCATCTCGACCTAACTTACTCAGTTCAGCGCCGATAACCTCGTGGCCGGCGTCGCTTCAGCGGCGACACCCATCGCCGCTCACTGGTTCATGTTGGCGATCATGGTGTCGGCGAACACCGAGGTCGACACCTCCTTGGCGCCCTGCATCAGGCGGGCGAAGTCATAGGTGACGATCTGCTGGCTGATCGTCCGCTCCAGGGCGGCGATGATCAGGTCGGCGGCCTCGGTCCAGCCCATATAGCGCAGCATCATATCGCCGGAGAGGATCACCGAGCCGGGGTTGACCTTATCCTGGTTGGCGTACTTGGGCGCCGTGCCGTGGGTAGCCTCGAAGATCGCGTGGCCGGTGACGTAGTTGATGTTGCCGCCGGGCGCGATGCCGATCCCGCCCACCTGGGCGGCCAAGGCGTCGGAGAGATAGTCGCCGTTCAGGTTGAGGGTGGCGATCACGTCGAACTCGTCGGGCCGCGTCAGCACCTGCTGCAGGGTGATGTCGGCGATCGCGTCTTTGATCACGATCCCGTTCGGCAGCTTGTGCCAAGGGCCGCCGTCGAGCGGCTCGGCGCCGAACTCGCGCCGCGCCAGCTCGTAGCCCCAGTCACGGAACGCGCCCTCGGTGTACTTCATGATGTTGCCCTTGTGGACGAACGTCACGCTGCGGCGCTTGTGGTCGAGGGCATACTGGATGGCGGCCCGCACCAGCCGCTCCGTGCCCGGCCGCGACACCGGCTTGATCCCAACGCCGACCGAGCTCAGCTCTTCGCCGCCGAAGCGGATCTTCTTGAACTCGTTGGGCAGCGAGTCCTTCAGGAAAGTGAGGACCTTGGTGGCCGCCTCGCTCCCGGCCTCGAAGTCGATGCCGGCGTAGATGTCCTCGGTGTTCTCGCGGAAGATCACCATGTCCACCTTCTCCGGGTGCTTCACCGGCGAGGGGACACCCGAGAAGTAACGCACGGGCCGCAGGCAGACATAGAGATCCAGCAGCTGGCGCAGGGCCACGTTGAGCGAGCGGATGCCACCGCCGACCGGGGTGGTGAGCGGGCCTTTGATGCCAACAAGGTACTGCTTAAAGGCCTCAACCGTCTCGTCGGGAAGCCAATTGCCCGTCTCGTTGAAGGCTTTCTCGCCAGCCAGCACCTCGTACCACATCAGCTTGCGGGCGCCGCCGTAGGCCTTCTCCACCGCCGCGTCGAAGACCCGCACACTGGCGCGCCAGATATCGGGGCCCGTGCCGTCGCCCTCGACAAAGGGGATAATCGGCTTGTCCGGCACCTGCAGCTTCCCGCCGCTGATAGAGATAACCTCGCCCTCGGGCGCCTTGCGCGTGGACATCTCGTACTCCTCTGCGGACGGACGCGTGGTCCGCCCCTGTCGTATATTGCTTACCCCGGTGGTGGCGCCATTATAGCGCAACATCTGTGGCCATCGGCTCAGGTGGCCGGCGAACACGCCTCGCAGCCAATTTGCACCGCATCTCGCAGCGGTTTGCAAATGGTTCGCCCAAACATCGTGCGCGTTGACACAAATAGAAACACGGGTATAATTCCTCTGCGGTTTGAGGCATTCATTAGTTGGCACTGGAATGCCTCTTGCTGCGCCCCACACACGAGCCGACGGCGCCACAACTCGCTACGGCGCCCGTCAGACGGAGGGGAGACATGCTCGGTTCCTACCTGCCCATTCTGGTCCTCTTCCTCATCGCGGTCGCCATCGCCATCTTCGTGATCGTCGTCTCGTCGATCCTCGGCCCCAAGCGCAGCACCCCCCGCAAGCTCGCCCCGTACGAGTCGGGCATGGAGCCGATCGGCCCGGCCATTCGACGCATCCCGATCAAGTTTTATGTCGTGGCGATGCTCTTCATCGTCTTCGACATCGAAGTGGTCTTCTTCTACCCCTACGCCCTGGTCTTCCGCCAGCTGGCGATTCCAGGCCTGATCGCGATGGGCGTCTTCTTCCTGGTGCTGGTGGTTGGCTTCATCTACGAGTGGAAGAAAGGTGCGCTGAAATGGGAATAGAGGAGAAGGCCGGCGATCTCGGCGTCATCACGACGTCGCTTGAATATGTGGTGAACTGGGGCCGCAGCAACGCCATGTGGCCGCTGCTCTTCGGCCTGGCCTGCTGCGCCATCGAGATGATGGGCGCCCAGGGCTCCAACTATGATATGTCTCGCTTCGGGATGGAGCTGAACCGCGCCTCGCCCCGCCAGGCCGACCTGATGATCGTCGCGGGCCGGGTGAGCCGCAAGATGGCCCCGGTGGTGCGGCGGCTCTACGACCAGATGCCCGAGCCCAAGTGGGTGCTCGCCATGGGCGACTGCGCCTCCACCGGCGGCATCTTCAACAACTACGCGATCGTCCAGGGTGTGGATGAGATCGTGCCGGTAGATGTGTATGTCGCCGGCTGCCCGCCCCGCCCCGAGGCGCTGATCGACGGCATTATGCTGCTGCACGAGAAGGTGCGGCGCGAGAAGATCAGCGGCCAGAAGGAGGCGCCCATCCGCCTCGACCATCCGCTCATCCAGGTGCAGGAGCGCTAGCCAAGAGAGGAGGGGCGCCGGCCGGGCGCCCATTCGTAAGGCTATGAACAATCAGACGGTGCTTCAGCTCCTCAAGGAGCGCTTCGGCCCCGCCATCCTCGCCGTCAACGAGTTCCGCGGCGACCTCAGCGTCACCCTGCGGCCGGCTGAGTACAAGGCGGCCGCCCAGTTCCTGCGGGACGACCCGGCGCTGCGCTACATCTTCCTCGAGAACATCTGCGGGGTGGATTACCTCGGCCGCGATCCGCGCTTCGAGGTGGTCGCTCACCTGACGAGCATGCAGCACCTCCACCGCGTCTGCCTCAAGGTGGGCGCGCCGGAGAGCGACCCCAGGGTGCCCTCGCTCACGCCGCTCTTCCCCACCGCGAACTACCAGGAGCGCGAGGCCTACGACCTGCTCGGGATCATCTTCGAGGGCCACCCCTCCCTCACCCGCATCCTCTTGCCGGAAGATTGGGTCGGCCACCCGCAGCGCAAAGATCACCCCTTGGGCGAGGAGGAGGTTGCCTTCACCTTCAACCAGGATTCGATCTATGCCAGGAAGCCCTTCGCGAAGAAGTAATTGAGCGTGAAGCATTGAGCATTGAGAAAGGGTTGGTCGTTCTCAATGCCTCATGCTCAATTCCAAAGGTATAGCCTATGACCACCATCCATGTCCCTACGCCCCAGGAGATCACGGGGCCGGCCCAGGCGGGCAAGACCGAGAATATGGTGCTCAACATGGGCCCCCACCACCCCAGCACCCACGGCGTGCTGCGGCTGGTGCTGGAGCTCGATGGCGAGCAGGTGGTGAATGTCGCCCCCGATATTGGCTTCCTCCATACCGGCATCGAAAAGAATATGGAAGCCAAGACCTACCAGCAGGCGGTCGTGATGACCGACCGCATGGACTATCTCGCGCCGCTCTCCAACAACCTCTGCTACGCCCTCGCCGTCGAGAAGCTGCTCGATGTCGAGATCCCCGAGCGGGTGCAGATCGCGCGCGTGCTGCTGGTGGAGCTGCAGCGCATCTCATCCCACCTCGTCTGGCTCGGCACCCACGCCCTCGACCTGGCCGCCATGACGGTCTTCCTCTATACCTTCCGCGAGCGCGAGCAGATCCTCGACATCTTCGAGCTGGTCTCCGGCGCCCGCATGATGACCAGCTACATCCGCATCGGCGGCCTGGCCTACGACCTGCCGAGCGAGTTCCTGCCCACGGTTGGCGCCTTCCTCGACATTATGCCGGGCCGCATCGACGAGTACGAGGACCTGCTCACCGCCAACCCGCTCTGGCTGGAGCGCACCGTGGATGTGGGCGTGATCGACGAGGCCTCCGCGCTCGCCCTCGGCCTCACCGGGGCCAACCTGCGGGCCACCGGCTGCGCCTACGATGTGCGCAAGGCCATGCCCTACAGCGGCTACGAAACCTACGACTTCGCCGTGCCGGTGGGCAAGAAGGGCGATACCTACGACCGCTACAGGGTGCGGGTGGCCGAGATGCGCGAGAGCGTGAAGATCGCCCGCCAGGCCTGGGAGCGCCTCCGCGAGATCGGCCCCGGCCCCTACGCCACCGCCGACCGCAAGGTAGCCCCGCCGCCCAAGAGCGAGATCACTCACAGCATGGAGTCGCTGATCCACCACTTTAAGCTCTGGACCGAGGGCTTCAAGCCGCCCCGCGGCGATGCCTACGTGAGCATCGAGAGCCCCCGCGGCGTCCTCGGCTGCTATGTGGTGAGCGACGGCGGCCCCAAGCCCTGGCGCGTCCACTTCCGCTCGCCCTCCTTCGTCAATCTGCAGAGCCTGCCCCATATGGCGAAGGGCAGTATGGTGGCCGACCTTGTGGCCCTCACCGCCAGCCTGGACCCGTTGCTCGGCGACGTGGATCGCTAACCGTGCCGCGAGGTCCGTAGCCCGTACACCGTACGGCGCACGACAGCAGGCCATACGCTACGGACTACGGACTACGGACTACGGACTACGAGATGCTGCTAGACACTCACAAATCGGAGATCGAGACGATCCTCGCGAAGTACGGCAGCAAGCGCAGCGCAGTGCTGCCGCTGCTCTACATCGCCCAGGATGAGTACGGCCACCTGACCGATGACGCCATCCGCGAGGTGGCGGCGATCCTCGAGTTGCCGGCCACCGATGTCTTCGAGGTGGTTGGCTTCTATTCGCTCTTCTACAACCGGCCCGTAGGCACATGGGTGCTGCAGGTCTGCGACGATGTGCCCTGCTGCTACCTCGGCGCCGAGGAGTTGATCGACGCGCTGAAGCACTCCCTCGGCATCGTCGAGGAGCAGACGACGGCGGACGGCATGTTCACGCTGCAGCGAGTGAAGTGCGTGGCCGCCTGCAACCGCGCCCCGGTACTCCAGGCCAATCTCGACTATATCTACGATGTGCGCCCTGCTCAGGTGGACGCGCTGCTGAACGAGCTGCGGGCCCGCGCCGCCGAGGCGAAGAAGCGCGGGCGCTCCGGCCGCTTCGCCGAGGATTTCGCCCTCAGCGCCGACGGCCAGCTCATCCACCAGCATCGCGAGGCGCCTTACACCCGGCCCGCCCCTGCGGTAGATCAGCCAGCCACGCCGCCGCCCGAGGCCGAATCTGAAGCCACCGACGAAACACAGGAGTAGGGGCGGACCGTCGTGTCCGCCCGCACGACAGGGCCGGACCATCGTGTCCGCCCGCACGGCAAAGGCGGATCACCTGTCCGCCCACGACACCACGGTAGCATCTAGAACAGGAACGCCGCTATGGCCCTCGCCGAACATATCGTGATGCGGGAGAACGACATCCCCGACATCAACGATTTCCAGGTCTACCGCCGCATCGGCGGCTGGGAGACCTTTCAGAGTGTGCTGAAGGAGCGGACGCCCGCCGACGTGGTGAATCTGGTGAGGGAGGCGGGGCTGCGAGGTCGCGGCGGCGCCGGCTTCCCCACCGGCGTGAAGTGGGGCTTCCTGCCCAAGGGCGTCTACCCCCGCTACCTGCTCTGCAACTGCGACGAGTCAGAGCCGGGCACCTTCAACAACCACCAGATCATCGACCGCAACCCCCATCAACTGATCGAGGGCGTGGCGATCTCGGCCTACGCCATCGAGGCGAACGTCGCCTACATCTATATGCGGGGCGAGTTCGCCGCCGCCGCCATCACCCTCGAGCGGGCGATCGCCCAGGCCTACCAGGCCGGCTTCCTCGGCAAGAACATCCAGGGCAGCGGCTACGACCTCGACATCTACGTACACCGCGGGGCCGGCGCCTACATCTGCGGCGAGGAGACGGCCCTGATGGAGTCGCTCGAGGGCAAGATCGGCCAGCCCCGCCTCAAGCCGCCCTTCCCCGCCGTTGCCGGCCTCTACGGCAAGCCGACGATCATCAACAACGTCGAGACACTCACTAACGTGCCACGCATCCTCGAAAAGGGCGTAGACTGGTATCGCAGCCACGGCACCGAGAAGAGCCCCGGCACGAAGTGCTTCTCGCTCTCCGGCCATGTGAACCGCCCCGGCAACTACGAACTCCCCTTCGGCACGCCCCTGCGCGAGCTGATCGAGAGCCCCGAGTACGGCGGCGGCATGCGCGACGGCCGCCCGGTGAAGATCATCATCCCCGGCGGCGCCTCCGCGCCCTGGCTCACCGGCGAGCACCTCGACCTGCCGCTCGACTATGAGAGCATCGCAGCCGCCGGCTCCATGCTCGGCTCCGGCGCCGTGATCGTGCTGAACGACACCGTCAAGGCGCCCCATCTGGCCTACAAGATGGACGAGTTCTTCAAGCACGAGAGCTGCGGCAAATGTACGCCCTGCCGCGAGGGCACCCACTGGCTGGTGCGGGTGCTCCATCGTATGGCCGAGGATGGCCACGGCCAGCCAGACGACATCCCGACCCTCCATAGCATCTACAGCCAGATGGCCGGCAACTGCTTCTGCCTGCTCGGCGAGAGCGCCGTGATGCCGATCAAGAGCGCCCTGCGCCTCTTCCCCGCCGAGTTCGAGGCGATCGTCGAGGCCAGCAGCCGCGGCAACGGCAAGACCAACGGCGTGCCCACCATCCCGCTGGCGGTGCAGCGCTAGCCCTGACCCTTGAAATCAGCAAGGTAGGGGCGCCCCGCGCGGGCGCCGCCGCCTGGAAGCGAGCAGCGATATGCCCGATGTGACAGTGACGATCGATGGTGTGACCGTGCGGGTTCCGGCGGGCACCAACGTGGTGGACGCCGCCCGCATGGCAGGGACGGCCGTGCCGGTCTTCTGCTACCACCCGCGCCTGAAGCCGGTGGGCATGTGCCGCATGTGCCTGGTGCAGGTCGGCACGCCCCGGATCGACCCGGCCACCAGGCAGCCGATGCTCGACGAGAACGGCAAGCCGGTGATCGCCATGATGCCCAAGCTGCAGACCGGCTGCACCACGCCGGTGAGCGAGGGCATGGTGGTGAACACCGTGACCGACGAGGTGAAGTTCGCCCAGAAGGGTATTCTGGAGTTCCTGCTCACCTCCCACCCGCTCGACTGCCCGGTCTGCGATAAGGGCGGCGAGTGCCCCCTGCAGAACCTGACGATGCAGTGGGGCCCCGGCAACAGCCGCTTCGACTATAACGACAAGGTTCACTTCGAGAAGCCGGTGCGCCTCGGCGACCTGATCTATCTCGACAGGGAGCGCTGCATCCTCTGCGCCCGCTGCGTGCGCTTCCAAGACGAGATCGCCGACGACCCGGTGCTCGGCTTCGACAACCGCGGTCGCAACTGGATGATCATCTCCAAGAGCGACCCGCCCTTCGACAGCAAGTTCTCTGGCAACACCACCGACATCTGCCCGGTGGGCGCGCTGACGAGCGCCGACTTCCGCTTCAAGGCCCGCGTCTGGGAGCTGCAGCCCAAGCCCGCCGTCTGCACGCTCTGCCCGGTGGGCTGCAACATCACCCTCGACATGCGCCACGACCGCCTGATGCGGGTGATGCCGCGGGAGAACCCGGCGGTCAACGATATCTGGATCTGCGACCGGGGCCGCTTCGGCCATCGCTTCTTCGAGCACGAGAGTCGCCTCACCACCCCGCTCATCCGCCGCGACGGCCAGCTGGTGGAGGCGGGCTGGGACGAGGCGCTGGATCTGGTGGCCGAGAAGCTGATGGCGATCCGCAGCGCCCACGGCGGCCAGGCTGTGGCCGGCCTGGCCTCGCCCCGCCTGAGCAACGAGGATCTCTACACCTTCCAGAGGCTGTTCCGCGAGCAGCTCGAGAGCAACAACCTCGACCATGTGATCGGCGCGCCCGGCGAGCCGGCCCACGACGATATGGGCGCGCTGCTCGGCGTGGGCGCCGGCACCAACCTGATGAGCCTCGGCGCCGGCACGACGGTGCTGGTGGTCGGCGCCGACCCGGAGGAGGAGGCGCCGCTCTACATGCTGCGGCTGCGTGGCATCGCCCAGCGGGGCGGCAAGCTGATCGTCGCGAACCTGCGGCCCACCAAGCTGGAGCGCTCGACCACCACTCGCCTGCGCTACCGGGCCGGCGCCGAGCTGCCGTTCGTCCGCGGCCTGATGCGGGCCGTGCTCGACGCCGCCAGCCTCGAGCGGCTGACGCTGAAGCACAGCGGCCTCGACCAGCTGCGCAAGGAGCTCTTCGAGAGCAGCGTCGAGAGCCTGGCCGAGGCCTGCGGCGTGAGCGCTGACGACCTGCGGGCAACAGCCGCGGCGCTGCTTGAGGCCGAGAACGGCATTATCGTCTATGGCGCAGAGGCCCGCAGCGCCGGCCCCGCCCTGGTGGAGGCGCTCGGCGCGCTGGCCGCCCTCACCGGCAAGGCCGGCAAGGCCAACAACGGCCTGATCGCCCTGCTGCCCGGCGGCAACAGCCGCGGCGCCCTCGATATGGGCGTGCGCCCCGACGCCCGCCCCGGCTACCGGCCACTCGCCCAGCCCGCGATCGGCGCGCGAAACCTCTGGGAGGCCGCTGGCGCCGGGCGCGTGCGAGCCCTCTGGATCGCCGGGCTCGACCCGGCCGCCACCCTGCCCGCCGCCCGCGCCGCCCTCGACGCCGCCGAATTTGTCGTGGTGCAGGATATGTTCCTCACCGAGACGGCGAAGCTCGCCGATGTGGTGCTGCCCGCCGCCAGCGTCGCCGAGCGCGACGGCACCTACACCAACGCCGAGCGGCGCGTCCAGCGCTCCCGCCAGGCCCGCCACCCCGTCGGCCAGAGCCGCCCCGACTGGCAGATCGTCCAGGGAGTGGCGACTCGGATCGCGAAAGAGTGGGTCGCGAAAGATCGGATCGCGAACGGCGCTAAAGCTGCGCCCGCGAAAAGCGCAAAAGGCTCGGCCGGCGCCCGCGGCGGCGTGGCCGTGGCCGAGCGCCCCGCTACGGCCGTAGCCCAGAACGGCGGGTGGGACTACATCACCGCAGCCGATGTGGCCGCCGAGATCGCGGAGCGCGTGCCCGGCTACGCCGGCATCACCTACGCGGCCCTGGCCGCCACCGGCAAGCCCGGCAATTGGGGCCGCCAGACCAACGAGGCGATCTACTACGACGGCACCAACTACGAGAACACCGAAGGCGTGGGCATCCAGCTCCCCAGCCTGATCGAGGGCGGCAGGGCCGTCGTCAGCCTCACGCCCCGCCCGGCGCCCGCGCTGGATGAGGAGCGCCCGCTGCTGCTGCTGGCCCAGCCTCTGGCCTACGATGGCGACCAATTGCTGCTGGGCTCGAAGCTGGAGAGCCACATCCCCGCCCCTTACGTGGCCCTGAGCACAGCCGACGCCGAGCGGCAGAATATCCGCCCCGGCGATAATGTGCGCCTCGACTCGGCCGCCGGCTCGCTCACTCTGCCGGCCCGCGTGGTGGCCGATCTGCCCCAGGGCGTGGCGGTGGTGCCGGCGAACCTGCCCGGCGCCCAGATCGCCGTCGTGCAGACCGGGCCGCGCACCCGCGTGAATCTGGTGAAGGTGGTGACGCCATGACAAGGTGATCGGGTGACGCCTGTCGGCACCGTTAGGTGTCACCTTGCGACCTTGTCACCCTGTCACTCTGTCAGGAAGGTCTTCCATGAACTGGCTCGATATACTCATCCTGGTGATCCAGTGCCTGGTGATCACCCTGGCGGTGACGACGGGCTTCGCCTACCTCACGCTCTTCGAGCGGCGCGTCCTGGCGCGCCTGCAGAACCGCGTGGGGCCGAACCGGGCCGGGCCGGGCGGCTTCCTGCAGCCTGCCGCCGACGCGGTGAAGCTCTTCTTCAAGGAGGATATCGTCCCCGCCATGGCCGACAAGGCGGTCTACCTGCTCGCCCCGGCGCTGGCGGTGATCCCGGCCCTGGTCCTGTGGGCGGTGATCCCCTTCGGCTGCCTGAATATCAACTGGGACTACGCCGCCTGCTTCAGCGAGAGCGGCGAGGGCCTGCGCAACCTGCTGCAGATCGCCGACATCAACGTGGGCGTGCTCTACCTCCTGGCGATCACCAGCATCGGCGTCTACGGCATCACCCTGGCCGGTTGGTCGAGCAACAACAAGTACTCGATGCTCGGCGGCATCCGCTCGTCGGCCCAGCTGATCTCCTACGAGCTGGCCCTCGGCTGCTCCGTGCTCAGCGTGGTGATGACCTACGGCACCCTCAGCACCCGCGAGATCGTCTACCTGCAGGGCTGGAATGTGGGCGGGATGTGGGGCATCGTGCCGCAGTTCCTTGGCTTCGTGCTCTTTATGATCGCCGCGACCGCCGAGGTGGTGCGGGCGCCCTTCGACCTGGTGGAGGCCGAGCAGGAGCTGGCGGGCGGCTACAATACCGAGTACGGCTCGATGAAGTTCGCCCTCTTCTTCATGGCCGAGTATATCAAGCTGATCGCTGTGAGCGCGATCGCCGTGACC
>DAOUGF010000331.1:0-4980 GCA_034429295.1 Chloroflexaceae bacterium | reverse complement strand
CCGCCAACTGCGTGCGCTCGAAGCCAGTCGTTGCGCCGATCACAGCGTCGAAGTGCCCACTCGTCAGGTCTAGGAGGTAGTCAAGGAGCCGGTCGCCGAGGATGCGGAAGGCGGTGATGTCTTCCAGCAGCAGTAGCGGGCGGACGCCGCGGGTCAAGGCCGCCTCGGAGATCTGGTGCAGGGCCCCGCGCAGGTCGCCGAGCCAGAGCGTCTGCTCCATCGCCTGGGCGACGAGGCGCCGCAGGGCGGGCCAGCCCGCGGCAAGGGCGTCGGCATCTAGTGACGGCTTCGACCCGAGGGCCTCAGGGCTTGCGAGCAGTTCGTGGCGCGTGTCCCCTCTGGCGGCCGCAGTGAGGTGCTCCGTGATGGCGGCGCGCGTGGCCTGGCTGTCGAGGAATGCCTCCCAAGCGGCCGTCGGCATCAGGGCTGGGTCGCCCTGCTCGTAGAGCAGCACGGCCGCCGTCAGGGCGATATGCCGGGCTTGGGTCGCCACCGGCGTGCGGCGTAGCACAGGCGCGCCGGCGACGCCGAGGGCATGGCGCAGGAGGGCGGCCACATGGGCGGCGCTGGTCATGCTACGGGGCACGTGGATGGCGAGGCGCCGGGCGGGGTCGGCCCGGTACTCGAGCCACTGGCAGAGCTCGCTCTTGCCCGCGCCGGCCTCGCCGATGACGAGGAAGAGCCGGTTGTCAGCCTCCAGCGGCCCGCTGGCGATCAGCGCGTAGACTTCCTTCTCGCCGATGAAGCCGCCCCCGAGCTCGGCCTCCTTGCAGAAGTCCACGCGGATCCGCCGGAACGGGCGGTGCGTCCGCATGAAGAGCTCGTGGGCCTTCTGGCGGCTCTCCGTCGTGAGCACTGAGCGGACGGCCTCGACATCCCAGGCAACAGGGTACGGCATCTACAGGGCCTCTTTAGCTCACTTCCACGAGCAGGGCGAGGTCGCTCACGCGGCGCTCGCCGAGCAGCAGGGAGCGGGCGGCGTCCGCGCTGTGGGACAGGCGGAGCCTCTCCAGGCGCTCCAGGGCCAGGAGCGCCTGCGCGAGGCCGCGATGGACGCGCCCGCGGGCGGTGAAGCAGGCGAAGAGGTCCGCGTCGATGCGGCGCAGGGCAGCATCGAGCGAGCCGTCGCCCTCGAGCTCCGCCGTCGCCCAGGTGAGTGCGGCGAGCGTGAGCTCGAGCGATGGAACGACGAGCAGCTCGGCCGAGCGCTCGACGCGCCGGATGAGACCGAGGTAGCTCACAAGGTGCGCCCAAAGCGTCACCTTCTCGCCGGTCCAAGCGAAGAGGCCGCGATGCGGCCCGCGCTCCAGCTGGTCGCGGAGCGCTGCCACAGTTGTCGCGAGGGCGTCGTTGACGACGAGCGACTGGTGGACTAGGCTAATCGCACGCTGGCGCTCCTCGGGATGAGAGCGGAGATGGTGGAGAAGCAGGAGCGGGAAGGGGGCGCCAGGGAGCCGCGGCGAGGCGGTGTATCGCCGCTGTCGACCGCGCGCCTCGACCAGCCCGGCGAGGCTGAGGAAGCTGAGCGTCTCGCGCAGCGGCGCGTCCGCGAGCTCGAACGGCGACGAGCCGGCCGCACTAGGGCCGAAGTGTTGGCGTAGATCCTCGGCGCCCAGCTCCGGGCGCGCCGCAATGTGCGCATAGACTTGGGCGAGCTCGGGGCCGCGCAGGGTGATGTGGCTGATCAGCAGCCGGCCGGACGGCGTGGCGCTCATCGGCGCTCCTGTTCACGGGTAGAGAACAGTATAGCACGAGCGCATATCGGCCGGCTAGATCCGAATTTGCTATAATGCGGCCACCCCACCGTTCGTTGGAGACAGGGAGCCCTATGCAGAACAGCCCACGTGCCGGCTGGCCCCGTGCCCTGCTGCTGGCCGCCCTCGCTCTTGCCCTCATGGCCGGGCTGTTTGCCTCTGCGGCGACCGCCCAGACCCAGCCCCCTGCCCCGACAGCGCCGGCGATCACGCCGACCGCAACGCTCACCGGGCCCGAGCTGATCGGCGTCGGCGAGCAGGCCGATCGCTGGCAGGAGATCCTCGTTCGCTATGGATTCTGGGGCGGGCTAGGGATTGTCCTCGTCGCCGCTGCTCTCTACCTGCTCAGCGGCTACGGCGAAGGCATCCGTGAGGCCTTCAAGGAGCGCGCTAAGCGCACCTTTGGCCGGCCCTTCGAGGCCGCCGACCAGCGGCGCGCCGCCCAGGAGGCCGCCCGCGCCCGCGAGGACGACGACACGAAGGCCCGCCGCGCCTACCTTGAGTGGCTCCAGCACGAACTGCACTACCTGCCCCAGATCCCGCTCAAGCAGGACCAGCCTGACCTTGCGCTCAGCGATGTCTACGTGCCGCTACGGGTTGTAGAGCGCCAGCAGATCGACCGCTTCTACGCCTACATGCTCGGCGAGCACGGCGACGGCGGCGAGTATCGCGCCCGGCGCGAGGCGCTCGGCGCGATCGAGGCGAGCCAGCGCGTCTACCGGCTGCTCAGCGACCGCGACTGCCTGCCGCCCCCGGAGCGTGAGCCTGCCGCCCCTCAGCGGGCCCAGCGCCTCACGGCCGGCCCCGCCGAGGAGCCGCCTGAGGAGCCCCTCACCCACAGGCTCCTGCTCGTCGGCGACGCCGGCAGCGGCAAGACGACGACCCTCTACTATGGGGCCCTGATGCTGGCCCGCGACTGCGCCGCCGGCAACAGCCTGCTCGCCCGCAGCGAGCTGGGCCTGCACGCCCACGAGCGGCCCATTCCGATCTATGTGCGGCTCAGCTGGGTGCTGAGCGACCTGCGCGGCGCGCGACGCGAGTTGGCTGCGCCGGTGCCCGGGGCCTCCGCCGAGCACGTGATCGACTTCCTCGACCGCTACCTGCGCGGGCAGGTGGGCGAGATCTTGCCCACAGGCGCAGTGTCCGGCTGGCTCGCCGCCGGCGGCTGCCTGGTGATGCTCGATGGCCTCGATGAGACCGGCGACGCCGCCGAGCGTAGCTATGCGAAGGAGCTTGTGGCCAACCTGGTGCAGTATCGCCCGAACAACCGCTATATCGTGGCGAGCCGTCCGTTCGAGGGTGTCGGCCTGGGGCTGCCCGGCTTCCTCGAGCGCCGCCTCAGCCCGCTGGACGAGGGCGAGATCCGCCGCCTGATCGAGCAGTGGTTCGGCGCCGCCGGCCGCGGCGAGCGCTCCCGGCGCCCGCGCAACATCCAGCAGCAGATCGACGAGCTCTGGGGGCGGCTCCAGGCCAGCCCGCGCCTCTTCGATATGGCCACCAACCCGCTGCTGCTCACCAGCATGGCCATCCTGGTCTACGGCGGCGACCCCCTGCCCCCCGTGCGGGCCCAGATCTACTACGAGCTGACCCGCCTGACGATCAATCGCTGGCGCGAGGCCCAACTCCAGGCCGGCCGCCTCGAAGAGAGCGGCGCCCACCCGCGCCACCCCGACGAGCGCGTGCGCCTCTACGCCGACGAGAGCAATGATGAGGTGCGCCGGCGCCTGCAGACCCTCGCCGCAGCGATGCTGCGCCTGCGTAGGCGGGAGGTCCGCCTGCGCGAGGCCCAGGAGATTCTCGCCCCGATCTACGAGCAGGAGCAGGGGTGGCCGCGCCAGAAGAGTCACGACCACGTCCAGGCGTTGCTCTACTTGCTTGCGCTGCACAGCGGCCTCATCCAGGAGCGCGACCAGGGCTACAGCTTCGTCCACTTCACCCTGCAGGAGTACCTCGCCGCCCGCGACTACGACGAGCGCGACGACCTGGACGGCCTGCTCGCGCAATGGTCCGAGCCGCGCTGGCGCGAAGCACTGCTCCTTGCCGTGGGCCACTGGGCCACCGACGGCCTCGCCCAGCGCGCCGCCCAGCTGCTTACGCAGCTCCTGGACCTGCACGATAATGAGGCGCTCATGCTCGCCGCCGAGGCCCTCGACGAGGCGGCCGCAAGGTCGGTCACTAGCCTGCGCAACCCCCTCGACGCAACGGTGAGAAGGCTGCGCGCCCTGGCCTTCGACCCAGCTGCCTGCCCCGACCCGGCGGTCAGGGCGCGCGCCGCTGGGCTGCTCGACCGCCTCGGCGCCGACGACCGCCCCGCGCTTGACCCCGCCGATCCAGCGTTCTGGGCCGCGCGGATTGAGCCGGGCGCCTTCGAGATGGGCGAGCGCGGGGAGGCCTTTATCTATCACGTCCGCCAGCCGTACGCCCTGGCGCGCTTCCCGGTGACCAACCGGCTCTACCTGCGCTTCCTCGAGGCGCTGGAGATGCGCGGCGAGGAGGGGCGCGCCGAGGCTGAGCGGCGGCGGCCGCGCTACTGGCCGGGCCCGCGCTATGCCGCCGGCGAGGGCGCCCACCCCGTCGTTGGCGTAAGCTGGGAGGACGCCTGCGCCTTTGCTGCCTGGGCCAGCGAGACGTTCCTCAGCGCGGAGCAGCGCGCCGCCGGGGAGCAGATCCGCCTGCCGACCGAGCCGGAGTGGGAGCGCGCCGCCGCCTACCCGCTGCTTGTGCCGCCTGGGCAGCCGGGTCTTGGTCGCCGCGACTATCCCTGGGGCGCCTGGCCGGAGCCGTTGACAGATACGGCCGACGATAGTATAAAAGGCTCCATCCGGGCGAACACACATGAGAGCGGTCTAGGAAGCACCACGCCGGTGGGAATCTTCCCTCACGGGGCGGCGGCCTGCGGGGCCGAGGAGTTGGCCGGGAACGTCTGGGAGTGGTGCGCCACCAGCTACCAGGCATACCCTTTGCCCGACGATCTCCAGCCGGAAACGATTGACAGTTACGACCGAAATAGAACCTATGTGCTGCGGGGCGGGTCGTGGTACGACCTTCGGGCCATCGCCCGGTGCGGCGCGCGCGTCCACTACTTCCCCGTCATCCACTTCGACGGCTTCGGATTCCGTGTCGCCCGTTTGTTCTCCTTGCCCTCGTCTTAATGTCTTTTTGACTTCATGTCCTTGTGTCTAGTGTAAAGGGTTTGGTACGGCCATCTGGGAGCCCCGGCAAGCTG
>DAOUGF010000330.1:0-16619 GCA_034429295.1 Chloroflexaceae bacterium | reverse complement strand
AGGGTCGCCAGCAGCCCTTCGTCGTTCTCGCTGAGGCCGAGCTCGACGACGGCGCGAGCGGCGCTGGCCACGAGCGGATTGGGCGGCGCTGAGCGCACGCTCTCTGCTTCCTCTCGCCCTGTCCCCTTGTCCCCTTGTCCCCTTGTCTCCTTGTCCCCTTGCCCCCTTGGCTCCCTATCTTCAGCCGGGTTCCACAGCGGCTCTTCCCGGTACCGGCGCACTTGGGGCCAGCCATAGAGCTTGGCGAGGAAGCGGGCGTAGCCCAGGGCCGCCCCCTCGAGGGTGTGCTCCGCCGCCACGTAGGCGCGGGCTCTGGCGCCGAGCGCCGCCGCCAGATCGGGCCGGGTGAGCAGGAGCCTGCAGTAGGCGAGGATCTGCTCGCCCTCCGCGGGGCCGGGGTCCACCTGCGCGGCGACACCGGCGGGCAGCTCGGCGAAGGCGCCCACCGCGCTCACCAGGGTGGGCCGGCCGGCGCCGAGCAGCCGCAGCAGGCTGGCGCTCGTCTCGCCCCCCGTGGGGTGGCGCAGGTTCACGCAGACGTCGGCGGCGGCCACATAGTCTTGGAACTGGGCGCGAGGCACGTAGCCAGTAACCTGCACGGCGTCGCCGAGGCGGCTGCGGGCGATCAAGCCCTGCAGGTCGTAGTTTGGCGACACGCTGCCGACCAGGATGTAGCGGGCGTCCACGCCGTCGGCCCGCAGCTCCGCCACGGCCCGCAGGGTGGGCTCGACCCGCTTCCAGGCGTTGATATGGCCGAAGCTGGCCAGCACAAAGGCGCTGTCGGCCAGCCCGAGCCGGCGGCGGGCTACCTCACGCCCGATCGGCTCAGGCAGCGGCACACCCATCGGCACCACGGCCGCAGGGAGCTCCGGTCTGATCGCCGCGGCCCGGTCGCGCACGTAGCGGCTATGCGTAATTAGGCCGCGAGCGGCGGCCAGGACCGGCTCGCAGCAGGGGAACTCGAAGGCGGCGTCGGTGAAGCGGGAGCGGATCATCAGCTGGGCCATGTGGGCGCCCGCCTCGCCGTAGCGCTCGCCCATGGCCCGCACATAGATCTGCACGTCTCGCTGCACATTCGCCGCGTACCAGAGCATAAAATGGTGCAGCACAAAGTCGTGGAGCACCACCACCCCCGGCATGCGCTGGGCGGCCCGCCAGATCCCGGCGTGGGCCGGGCTGTTGCCGAGATGGTAGATCAGCCCGTCGTAGCGGCGCCGCCGCAGCTCCCGCGGCAGTCGCCGCAGCGGCAGCACCTCCAGCTTCGTCGTCAGCTGGGGGTTCGTGGGCTTGAGCCCATTCTCTACGAAGAGCGTGATCTCGGCGTACTGCCCCAAGTAGGGCAGCAGCTCCTCGCTGTAGTCGGAGATACCCGACGGCGCGGGGTTGACGGGCGAGCAGTAGGCGATCCGCGGCGCTTGCATAGCGGCGCTATTCTACCACCGACCACCCACCTGATCTCGCGGCCTCCAGCCCTCGTCCACGTAACCAAGCCCAATTGGGCAGAAGGTACAAATCGGGCTTGACAGCTCTCGGCGAGCTGTAGTATAGTGCTCGCTAAGTCTTAACGCATTTTAGCCCATCAGGGTGCGCCGCGTCGCGTTGCCGCCTGGTGCTCACAGCCGAGCACAGTGGCGGTTTTTCGCACCCACGGGCCCCCTCCTCGTCTCCAGGCTCGTCTTAGCTTCGTTCAGTTCCTTCGGGCTCCACGTTCGCAAGCCCAACCAGCCCTCGCAGATGCGCCGTCGCGCTGCGGGGCCGTGAGCACATCGGCCGGTAGGCCCTATACTCGACAAGGGCGCTCGTCTCTCCCTCAGCGTACTGAGGGCGTGGCGGGCGCCTTTTTTTGAAGCTCTGTAAGGTGGTAGCGATGCCTCTCCCCGCCCACGACGCTCATGGCCTCTATGACCCCCGCTTTGAGCACGATGCCTGCGGCATCGGCTTTGTCGCCCGCATCGACGGGCGCGCCGGCCACGAGATCCTTGCCATGGCCCTGGAGGCCCTCGGCAACCTCGAGCACCGCGGCGCGGTGGCCGACGACGCCAGAACCGGGGACGGGGCGGGTGTGCTTACTCAGCTCCCCCGCGAGTTGCTGCTCCGCGAACTGAGCCGTCAGGGCGTCGCCGCCCCCGCCGCCGATGCGCTGGCCCTCGGCATGTTCTTTCTGCCCCAGGACCAGGCCGCTCGCGAGCGCTCGTGTACCATCGTCGCCCAGGCCCTCGCGGAGCGCAACATCGCGCTCCTGGCCTGGCGCGACGTGCCGGTTCGCCCCGAAGCTCTCGGCGCGCGGGCGCTGGAGGCCATGCCCCACATCCGCCAGGCCATCCTGGCGCGCCCAGCCACCCTTGACGAAACGACCTTCGAGCGCACCCTCTATGTCGCCCGCAAGGCGATCGAGGCCGCCTTCGCCGCTGAGGGCCTGACGGCCTACGTGCCCTCCCTCTCGTCCCGCAGCGTCGTCTACAAAGGGCTGCTCGTCGGCGCCAACCTCGCCGATTTCTACCCCGACCTGCGGGATCCGGCCTTCGTCACCGCGCTAGCCGTCTACCACCAGCGCTACTCCACCAACACCTTCCCCACCTGGGAGCGGGCCCAGCCCTTTAGAATGCTCTCCCACAACGGCGAGATCAACACGATCCAGGGCAACGGCAACTGGATGCGCGCCCGCCACGCTAATCTCGCCGCCCCCGAAGGCTTCCTGCCGGCCGGCAGCCCGCCCTTCTCCCTCACGCCGGTCCTCGACGAGCAGGGCTCCGACTCGGCCAGACTCGACAACGCCCTCGAGCTGCTGGTGATGGGCGGCCGCGATATCCGCCACGCCCTCGCCATGCTCGTCCCCGAGGCCTGGGAGAAGATCGCCGATATGAGCCCCGCCCTGCGGGCCTTCTACCAGTACCACGCCTGCCTGATGGAGCCCTGGGACGGCCCCGCCGCCCTCACCTTCTCCGACGGCCGCGTGGTCGGCACAGCTCTCGACCGCAACGGCCTGCGGCCCGCTCGCTACATCGTCACCGACGACGGCCTAGTCATCTCGGGCTCCGAGGTGGGCGCCGTGGCCGTGGACGAGCGCCGCATCGTCCATAAAGGCAAACTCGGCCCCGGCCAGATGATCGCCGTCGATACGGCCGCCCGCCGCTTCTACACCGACGAGGATGTCAAGGAGTACCTGGCCTCGCTCCAGCCCTACGAATTCTGGCTCAAACAGCATCTTAAACAGCTCTCGGCTGAAAGCGTCGCCGCTCATCATCTGCCAGCTCCCATCCACAATCTGCAAGCTGAGCAGATGGCCTTCGGCTACACCTCCGAGGAGCTGAACGTGATCCTGAAGCCCATGGCCACCACCGGCCAGGAGCCCACAGGCTCGATGGGCGACGACACCCCCGCCGCGGTGCTCTCGAAACTGGAGCTTGGCCGCCCCCTGTTCCAGTTCTTTAAACAGCGCTTCGCTGAGGTCACCAACCCGCCGATCGACTCGCTCCGCGAGGAACTGGTGATGTCGCTCAGCGTCGCCGTCGGCCGGCGGCAGAATATCCTCGAGGAGACGCCCGAGCACGCCCACCTGCTCCAGCTCACCTCGCCCGTGCTCACCGATCGGCAGCTCGCCGCCCTGCGGGCGATCAGCGATCCGCGCCTGAAGGTTGCCACCGTCTCCTCGCTCTTCCCCGTGGGCCAGCCGCTCCAGGAGGCCGTGAAACGGCTCTGCGATGACGCCGAGGCGGCCGTCCGCGCCGGCGCCAGCATCCTCGTGGTGAGCGATCGGGGCGTGGACGCGAAGCACGCCCCCATCCCCGCCCTGCTCGCCGTGGCCGCCGTCCACCACCACATGATCCGCACCGGCCTGCGAACCCTCTGCTCGCTCCTCGTCGAGACGGGGGAGCTGCGGGAGGTGCACCACCTGGCCTGCCTGATCGGCTATGGCGCTGAGGCGGTCAACCCCTACCTGGCCCTCGCGAGCGTCCGCGCCATCGCCGTCGAGCGCGATGCCGTGAAGCAGCGGGTGAGCGCGAAAAACGCGAGCGCGAACGGTACGAACGGCGCAGCCGATCATATCGAGAAAGATCTCAGCGATCCTCGCTCGCGCACCCTGGCCGACGAGGCCGAGCATAACCTGATCCACGCCCTGGAGAAGGGCCTGCTCAAGGTGATGTCGAAGATGGGTATCGCCACCCTCGACAGCTACTGCGGCGCCCAGATCTTCGAGGCGGTCGGCCTGGATCAAGAGCTGATCCAGGCCCATTTCACCGGTACGCCCTCGGGCGTGGGCGGGATCGGCTTCGCCAAGCTGGAGGCCGATGTGCTGGCGCGCCACGCGAAGGCCTTCGGCACCGCCGCGCCTACTCTGATCCACCCCGGCTTCTACAAGTTTAAGAAGGACGGCGAGTACCACGCCTTCAGCCCCGCGGTCGTCCACGCGCTCCACAAGGCTGTCCAGGGACCCCACGCCCTCAACGGCGACAGCCAGGGCCCGACCCTGAGCGCCGAGGGTTACGCCGCCTACCGCGCCTACGCCGAACTGGTGGAGAACCGCCCCGCCACCGAGCCACGCGACCTGCTCGGGCTCAGGCCCGCCGGCCCGCCCGTGCCCATCGATGAGGTCGAGCCGGTGGAGGCGATCGTGCGCCGCTTCAGCACGGCCGCGATGAGCCACGGCTCCACCAGCAGCGAGGCCCACGTCACCCTCTCGATCGCCATGAACCGCCTCGGCGCGATGGCGAATAGCGGCGAGGGCGGCGAGGAGGCCGAGCGCTTCAAAGACGAGCGGAACAGCCGGATCAAGCAGGTGGCCTCGGGGCGCTTCGGCGTCACCCCGGCCTACCTGGCGAGCGCCAGCGAGCTGCAGATCAAGATGGCCCAAGGCGCCAAGCCCGGCGAGGGCGGCCAGCTCCCCGGCCACAAGGTCAACGAGGAGATCGCCCGCATCCGCCATACGGTGCCCGGCGTGGCTCTGATCTCGCCGCCGCCCCACCACGATATCTACAGCATCGAGGATCTGGCCCAGCTGATCTACGATCTCAAACAGGTGAATCCCACGGCTCGCGTCAGCGTGAAGCTCGTGGCCACCGCGGGCGTCGGCACGATCGCCGCCGGCGTGGCGAAGGGCTACGCCGACATCATCCTGATCAGCGGGCACACCGGCGGCACGGGCGCCGCGCCCCTCACCAGCATCAAGAACGCCGGCATCCCTTGGGAGCTCGGCCTGGCCGAAACCCAGCAGACCCTGGTGCTCAACGGGCTGCGGGGCCGGGTGCGCCTGCGGGCCGACGGCGGCCTGAAGACGGGGCGCGATGTGGTGGTGGCCGCGCTGCTCGGCGCCGACGAGTTCTCATTCGGCACGGCGGCCCTGGTGGCCGAGGGCTGCATTATGGCCCGCGCCTGCCACAACAACACCTGCCCCGTGGGCATCGCCACCCAGCGCCAAGACCTGCGGGCCAAGTTCCCCGGCAAACCCGAGATGGTGATGGCCTTCTTCCGCTATCTCGCCCAGGAGGTACGCGAGATCCTGGCCTCGCTCGGCCTGCGCTCGGTGGAGGAGGCGGTCGGCCGCACCGATCTGCTCTTCCAGGCCCGCACCGCCCTCGCCAACGCTGAGCTCAACCTGACGCCGGTGCTCGGCGCCGCCAGGATGATCGAGGGCAACGTCATTCGCTACAGCGGCGAGCGCAATGCGCTGCCGGCCGAGGATACGCTGAACGAGCGCATCATCCACGATGCCCGCGGCGCGCTGGCCGCCCGCGGCCCTGTGAGCCTCAGCTACAACGTGCGCAACCGCGACCGCAGCGTAGGCGCCCGCCTCTCCGGCGCGATCGGCCAGCTCTACGGCGACAAAGGCCTGCCCCCAGCCACGATCACGATCAACCTGCGGGGCAGCGCCGGCCAGAGCTTTGGCGCCTTCAACGCCCCCGGCGTGGAGCTGCGGCTCACCGGCGACGCCAACGACTATGTGGGCAAGGGCATGGCCGGCGGCGTCATCGCGATCGCCCCCGACCAGCGGGCCCGCTACACCTGGCACGAGAATATCATCGCCGGCAACACGCTGCTCTACGGCGCCACTGGCGGCGAGCTCTACGCCGCAGGCCTGGTGGGCGAGCGCTTCGCGGTGCGCAACAGCGGCGCCCTCGCTGTGGTGGAGGGCGTGGGCGACCACGGCTGCGAGTATATGACCGGCGGCACCGTGGTGATCCTCGGGCCCACCGGGCGCAACTTCGGCGCCGGCATGACCGGCGGCGTGGCCTATGTGCTCGACGAGATGGACGCCCTCGAGCGGCGCATCAACGGCCAACTCGTCGCACTCCACGCCCTCAGCCCCCGCGACGAGGCCCGCGTGCAGGAGCTGCTGCGGCGCCATATCAGCTACACTGGCAGCCCGCGCGCGGCCGAGGTGCTGGCCCATTGGGAGCAGTACCGCAACAAGTTCAAAGCCGTCATCCCCCGCGACGCCGTGGCCCGCATCGAGAACGCCGCCGAGGGCACAACCGAGGAAAGCCGGGGCAAGGCGGTCCGCGCTGCGTAAGAGAGCCGAGAATCAAGAACCGAGAACCGTTGAGTTGGTTCTCGGTTCTTGATTCGTTAGCGGGCGAGCTACTGCCCGAGCTTCCGCAGCTCGCGCCAGATCTGCAGCAGCGGCAGCTGGCCGGCAGCGGGCGGCGCCGTGAGGTTATAGCTGCTGATCAGCTTATTCAGGTCGCGAAGCTTCTGCTCGTGCTCCGCCCGCAGGCGGCTGCGATCGCGCTCGCCGAGGCGAGGCCAGCGCTCGTTGGCGCGGAGCAGCCAGCGCTCAAGCTCCGCCTGCTCATCGCGGATGCTCTTCTGCATCTCGATCCAGGGCGGAGCGTAGCCGGCGCCCTTGAGCATACGGAAGCCGACCCGCAGCTCCTCCGGTACGTGCTTATCGTCGTTGAGATCCAGCGGCTTGCCGGCGCCCGGCAGATCTTTGAAATGACCTGCTGCCTCGGCCTCGCGCATCTGCTGGTCGATCAGACTCTCGAAGTTCCGCAGCGTCACCCGCCTGAGCGGGTGGGCGTCGCGCCGGTCATCGTCGTCGGGCTTGTCGCTCATCCGAAGCTCCTTTCCCGATCCAATATGTGAATAATAGCACAATCCAGGTCGTGCTGTCTACCCCGACGTAAGGCGTAGCCAGGGCGTGTGCAAAGTGAGAGGGAGTTGCCTCCCCGCCGGGGAGGTGGGCAGGCTGCCCACGGCTGCTACCGGGGCTGGTGCTCTGCGCCCCGCTTGTTTCGCCAGGGGGCGGACGCGCGCCCCTGCACCCCAAGTAGGAGGCCCGTGCCGTGCCAACGCTCAGCTTTCCGGAACCCGGTGTGCGGAGGCGGAGGCACAACCGATGCTCGCACACCACCGCGGCCGGAGATCTGTCGCCAAGCGAGGCGAATGGCTCTGCCTGTCGATTGGATGGGTACGACACCAGACGACGGCACGGTACAGCCCTCCGGCTTGGGGGTGGTCCGGAGGGGGCAGCCGCCCCCTCCGGCGGGGAGCGCGAGGGGCAGAGCCCGCTCGCATCCTCACCCACCGTGCAAGTGGTACTGGCAGAGGGGCAGCGCCCCGCAGGCAGCCTGTCGCAGACATCGAGCTAGGGGCGCGGGGCAACGCCCCGCAGGCAGCCTGTCGCAGACATCAAGCTAGGGGCGCGGGACACCAGCCCCCACACGGGCTGCCCGTCGCGGCCGCCCCCTTTGCGAAACCGCCCGCCTGTGGTAGGATAGTGCGCCTCCCACAGCTGTGGGAGAGGCGATCCGCGCTGTTGCTACCGCCTGGCGCGGGCGCCAGGGCGCCACGGCCCACAACTTGCAGTAGCATGCGCGCGCCGCGCAGCAGGCTCGCGCAATAAGCGCGGTCGCCAGGAGCTCATACTGTTCGCATCGCACACCGGAGTATTCACCATGGCCTGGCTTGTTCTTCTCGCGCTGATGCTGCTCATCTCGGCGGCCCCTGGCATCTGGATGTACCTGGAGTCGCGGAAAGCGCCGCGACCCGAGGCCAGCGATGGTATCGGCGATGGTTCGCCCGCGGCCTAGACGGCCGGCAGATTCCTGGTACGCTCGGCTCTCATCCGCCTGACAGCGCCGTACGATAAGGCGCTGTTGGCTTGTATGGTACAATCGGCAGTGAGCCCCGTCGATAAACTCTATCGTACGCCGGGTACGCGGGGGAAGCGGGATGGATAGCAGTCTCCGGCGCACAGTCGGGCCGACGCTGGCCGCCGGGTCTCAACCCTTGGAAGCCCGGCGCAGCCGGCGTCTCTTCGCCCTCGGCATGCTGCTGTGGGATCAGGCTCTGATCTTCGCCGGCTTCGCCTTCGCCTACTGGCTGCGCTACGAGGCCGATTGGCCCGAGCCGCTCGACCAGATCGTCGTCGAGGTCGCCACCCAGAACTGGGTGAGCTTCGGGGCCTTCCTGCCGATCATCTTCCCCCTGATGCTGCTGCTGGCCCTGCGCTTCACCACCCGGGGCCTCTACCGCTCCTCCACCCGCCTCACCGCCCTCGACCAGATCGCCATCATCATCAGCAGCACCCTCACCGGGATCGCCCTGCTGATCGTCTTTGTCTTCCTCTACAAGCCCTTCTACTACTCGCGCCTGATCTTCGTCTTCGCCGGCGTGGCGATCATCGTGCTGCTCAGCAGCTGGCGCTTGCTGGTGGTCGGCTTCCGCCACTGGCAGTGGTCCCGCGGGATCGGCCGTGAGCGGGTGCTGGTTGTGGGCGGCACCGGCCTCGGCCAGCAGGTGATGAGCGGCATCGCCGCCTCGCCAGGCCTCGGCTACACCCTCGTCGGCTACGTGGACGACCGGCCGATCCTAGAGAGCGGCAAGCCATCGCGCGTCTATCGCCATCTCGGTCCCCTCAGCGAGTTCGAGCGTGTGCTGCGACAGAGCGACGTGCAGCAGGTGATCCTCGCCCTGCCCTTCTGGGAGCAGGGTCGGCTGCCGGAGTTGGTGGCGATCTGCCAGAGCCTCGGCGTGGGCTACCAACTGGCGCCCGACTTCTACCAGCTCAGCTTCGATCGGGTGGATATGCTGCAGCTGAGCGGGGTGCCTCTGCTGCGCCCCAAGGAGATCCGGCTCCGCGGCGCGAACCTGCTGCTCAAGCGGGCGATCGATGTGGGCGCCATCCTGCTCACCGCCCCCTTCACCGTGCCCCTCGCCCTGCTGATCGCCCTGATCATCCGCCTCGACGGCCGAGGCCCGGTGCTCTTCCGCCAGACTCGCGTGGGCAAGGGCGGCCACCCCTTCACCTGCGTGAAGTTCCGCACCATGGTGCCCGACGCCGAGGCCCGCCGGGCTGAACTGGAGCCCCACAACGAGGCCGATGGCCCGCTCTTCAAGATGCGCGACGACCCGCGGATCACCCGCGTGGGCCGCTTCCTCCGCCGCTCGAGCCTCGATGAGCTGCCGCAGCTCTGGAACGTGCTCCGCGGCGAGATGAGCCTGATCGGCCCGCGCCCAGCCCTGCCTGAAGAGGTGGCGCGCTACGAGCCCTGGCATCGCCGCCGGCTTGAGGTGCAGCCCGGCTGCGCCGGCCTCGCCCAGGCCCTTGGCCGCAGCGATATGTCCTTCGATGAGCAGATCCGCCTCGATATCTACTACGCGGAGAACTGGTCGCTTAGCATGGATCTGCGCATTCTGCTGATGGTCGTCCCCGCCGTGATCACCGGACGGGGCGCCTACTAGCCCGCTCGCCTCTGTCGCCCCGCCCCAACCAGCATTACACTGAGGTCCTTTCGATGCGCGTACTGATCACCGGCGCCGCCGGTTTCCTCGGCTCGCACCTCGCCGACCGCTTCCTCGATGAGGGCCACGAGGTGATCGGGATGGACAACCTGATCACCGGCACTACCGACAATATCGCCCACCTCGCCGGCCACCCGCGCTTCAGCTTTATCAAGCACGACGTCACGAACTATATCTATGTGGCTGGCCCCCTCGACGCCATCCTCCACTTCGCCTCGCCCGCCTCGCCGATCGACTACCTCGAGCTGCCCATCCAGACGCTGAAGGTGGGCGCTCTCGGCACCCATAAGGCCCTCGGCCTCGCCAAGGCCAAGGGCGCCCGCTTCCTCCTCGCCTCCACCTCCGAGGTCTACGGCGACCCCCAGGTGCACCCGCAGCCCGAGAGCTACTACGGCTATGTGAACCCGGTGGGGCCCCGCGGCGTCTACGACGAGGCCAAGCGCTTCGCCGAGGCGATGACGATGGCCTACCACACCTACCACAAGGTCGAGACGCGGATCGTCCGCATCTTCAATACCTACGGGCCGCGAATGCGCCTCCGCGACGGCCGGGTGGTGCCGAACTTCATCCAGCAGGCGCTCAAGGGCGAGCCGCTCACCGTCTACGGCGACGGCTCGCAGACCCGCAGCTTCCAGTATGTGAGCGACCTGATCGAGGGCATTTACCGCCTGCTCCACTCCGACGAGGTGGAGCCGGTGAATATCGGCAACCCAGGCGAGTTCACGATCAAAGAGTTCGCCGAGGTGGTGATCGAGATGACCGGCAGCACCAGCAAGCTGGAGTATCGCGATCTGCGCACCAAGGACGACCCGCAGGTGCGGCAGCCCGACATCAGCAAGGCCAAGCGGGTGCTGGGCTGGGAGCCGACGGTCTCGCTACGGGAGGGCCTTGAGCGCACCATCCCCTGGTTCCGCGAGGAACTGCGACGACTCGGGGAGCTGTGAGGGACGGTTTGGAGCGCGAATGACACGAAGGGGAGCGAAGAACGCGAAGGCGAAATGCGAATGCACAAAAGGGAAGACGCGAAAGGTTGCGGTTTGGGGCGTGAGCGGGCAGGGGTAGGTGTTGATGAGCCGAAGGCATAGGACGAGCCTCAAGCCCGATGGTTCGCGTTTCGCTTTCGTGTTTTTCGCTTCACTTCGCGCTCTTCGCGATCCAAAACTCTTCGCGATCCTGATCGCCCTCCTCATCACCCTGCTCCCCCTTGAGCTTGCCGCGCTGCTTGTGCTCGGCGCATGCGCTGCGGCCCTCGCGCTGCTCAGCCCGCTCGCCGCGGCCTGCCTGGCGGTGCTCTCGGTACCGGCTCAAGAGCTCGTACAGCTCCCCGGCGGCCTCACCCTCACCCAAGCTGCCCTGCTGCTCGCCCTGGGCAGCCTGGCCTTACACACCCTCGCCAACCCGGAGCGCCCCCTGCGCCTCGGCCCCATCTTCGCCCCCCTCGCGCTCTTCCTCTGGTGCCTCGCCCTGTCCGCCGCGCTCACCCCCTTCAGCCGCGCCGAAGCCCTGCGCGAGCTCGCCCGCTGGGCCACGCTGCCGCTGATCTATCTGCTGGGGCTGCGCGCGGTAGAGAGCAGAGGCGCCACGACGGCTCCGCCTGGCGCCCCCGCTGCCCCTGCTGGCTCGCCCCCTGTGCCCTGGCCACTCGTCGCCTGCCTGCTGCTCGCGCCGGCGCTCACGGCGGTAGTTGGGCTGGTGCAGTTCTGGTTCGGGCTGGGGCCGGAGAGCTTCGGCGTGGGCGGCGGGCGGGTGCGGGCCTACGGCACGATCGGGCAGCCGAACTCCTTCGCCGGCTATATGAACCAGGGCTGGCCCCTCGCCGCGGGCCTGGCCCTCTTCGCCCTGCTCGGCCTGCTGAGCGGCGCACCCCGCCGGCCGGCCCTGCTCGCGCTGCTCGGGGCGGGCGCGGCGGCCGCGCTGATGCTCGCCGCCCTACTCGCAAGCTTCTCGCGGGGCGGCTGGGTCGGCGGCATGGCCGGGGCCGTCGCCCTCGCCGTAGCCGTCGCCGCAGGGCTCCCCGATGCCCTACGCTCGCTGGCGCGGCGGCTGCTGTGGGTAGGGCTCACGGGTGCCGTGGCCCTCGCGCTGCTGGGCGGCGGCGGCCTGCTGCCCAACGCGCTCACCAGCCGCGTCGCCAGCCTCGTGGGCAATCTGCGCCTCTTCGACGCCCGCGGCGCCGACATCAATCCAGCCAACTTCGCCGTCATCGAGCGCATGGCCCATCTGCAGGCAGGCTGGAACATGCTCAATCTCAGGCCCCTTGTGGGCGTCGGGCCAGGCAACTACACTGTTGCCTATCAGGCGCCGCCCGCCCTGGGCCAGCCACCGATCAGCGTGCGGCCCTGGTACGAGTCCCGCGGCCACGCCCACAACTACTACCTGCACGTGGCCGCCGAGGCAGGGCTGCTCGGCCTGGCCGCCTACCTGCTGCTCATCGGCACGGTGGCCGCCCAAGCCGTGCGAGCCGTGCGGGCCGCCCCAAGCTGGGCCTGGCGCGGCCTGGCCGCGGGCGGCGCCGGCGTGGTGGCCGCCGTGGCCGCCCACAACCTGTTCGAGAACCTTCACGTGCTCAATATGGGCCTGCAGTTGGGCTCTGTCTGGGCCCTGCTCTTCTGGGCCGAGCGAGCCTCGAGCTCTACCACAGCAGAAATTCAGGAGCAATAGCTATGACATATCTTGTCACCGGCGCGGCCGGCTTTATCGGCAGCCATCTGGTGGACGCCCTGCTCCGCCGCGGCGAGCGGGTAGTTGGCGTGGATAACTTCACCAGCTACTACGACCCCGAGCGCAAGCGGCGCAACCTAGCTGCCGCCATCACCTCGCCCGGCTTCACCCTCGTCGAGGCCGACCTGCGCGACGCCGACGCCCTGGCCGCGGCCTTCGCCGCCCATAAGCCCCGCCGCGTGGCCCACCTGGCGGCCATGCCCGGCCCGCGCCCCTCGATCGCGAACCCTGCCCTCTACGAGGCTGTAAACGTGGGCGGGACCGTCCATATGCTCGAACTGGCCCGCAAATACGAGGTCGAGGGCTTCCTGCTCGCCTCCACCTCTTCCGTCTACGGGCGGGCCGAGAAGACGCCGTTTGTGGAGACGGACCCCACCGACCGACCGCTCTCGCCCTACGCCGCCACCAAGAAGGCTGCCGAGGTGCTGGCCTACACCTTCCACAGCCTCTACGGCACGCCCACCAGCGTCGTACGCTTCTTTACCGTCTACGGACCCCGCGGTCGCCCCGACATGACACCATACCTATTTGTTGATAAAATGGTGCGCGGCGAGCCGTTCGTGCTCTTCGAGGGCGGTATCGATCTATTCCGCGACTACACCTACGTCGATGATATTATTGCCGGGGTGCAGGCCGCGCTCGACCGGGCCAACGGCTACGAGATCTTTAACCTGGGCAACTCGCAGCCCGTGGAGATGCGACGCTTCGTCGCGCTGCTCGAGCAGATCACGGGCCTGAAAGCGCAGATCGAGACGCGCCCGCTTCCCCCGACCGAGCCGCCGATCACCTTCGCCGATACCTCCAAGGCCGGCCGCATGCTCGGCTTCGAGTCCAGCGTCGATGTCGAGGAGGGGCTCGTGCGCTTCTGGGAGTGGTATCGCAATGAGGTGTTGGCACAGGCGTAGCGCCTATTGGGTTCGATCACAGTTATATGCCCGGGCGATACTGTCCCAGGCTAGTGGCGCGGCGGGGGCGCCAGGAATCACACAGACGGAGAGGCTGCGTCCCGATGATGCTAGATGAGACCAAGGCCAAGCTCGCCGGGTCGCAAGACGAGGCGAAGCCTCTGTCCGCCGAGATCACCGACACACTTCCCGAGGCTGAGGTTGAGCGGGAGGGCTTCTCCCTCTGGCAGCGCCTCCGCAGCCCGCGCACCCTGATCTCCTTCGGGCTCGCTCTCGCGCTTGTCGTATTTGCCCTGCGGGGCCTCGAGATTGACCTCGCCGCCACTTGGCAGCATATCAGCCGGGCCAACCCCTGGCTGCTGCTGCTTGGTCTCGGTGTGTTCTACACCACCTTCCCGTTGCGGGCCCTCCGCTGGCGTATCCTGCTGCGCAACGCCGGTGTGCCGGTGGACGAGGGCCGCGGGAGTTGGGCCTCCTTCCCGGCCCTGATGGAGTATATCTACCTCTCCTGGTTCGCCAACTGCATCGTGCCGGCCAAGCTCGGCGACGCCTACCGCGGCTATCTGCTCAAGCACAACGGCCGGGTCTCCTTCTCCACCGCCTTTGGCACGATCTTCGCCGAGCGCCTGCTCGATATGCTTGGCCTTTTCGGCATGCTGGTGCTCTCGGCCTGGTATACCTTCGGCATCCATATGCCGGAGGGCACCCAGATCTTCTTTCTCTTCGGCGCCCTGCTGGTGGTCATCATCCTCGCCGGCCTCGCCGGCATGCGCTGGCTCAGCCCGCTGATCCGCCGCTTCATCCCGCGCCGCCTGCACGATATCTACGGCCGCTTCGAGCACGCCGCGCTCAGTTCCTTCAGCCCTGGCATCCTGCCCCGCCTGGTGCTGCTCACCGCAGGCGTCTGGCTGCTCGAAGGCTGTCGCCTCTTCTTTGTGATCGAGTCGCTGGGCCCCGAGATGGCGAGCCTCTCGCTCTCCGCGATCATCTTTGTCGCCCTCGCCTCCTCGCTGCTCACCGCTCTGCCGATCACTCCTGCCGGCCTCGGTGTGGTCGAGGGTGCGATCACCGTCGTGCTCACCACCCTCTTCGGCGTTGATAAGAACCTCGGTATCGCCACCACCTTCCTCGACCGTCTGATCAATTTCTGGAGCATCGTCGTCGGCGGGTTCATCCTCTACCTGTTCTCCAAGCGTAAGTAGGCGGCCGGCAACCGACGACAGACGATGGCCGCCCAAAACCGGCCGGCCGGCTGTCGTCGGTCTCGGTCGTCGGTCCTCGCATGATCATCGGAGTCGATTACACCGCCGCCGTCTGGCAGGGCGCCGGGATCGGTCGCTACACCCGCGAGCTGATCCGCGCCGCAGCCCATCTTGACCGTAGCATCACCTACAGACTCTTCTACGCCGCCGGCGGCCTGCCCGCCAACTCCCCTTACCTGGCCGAACTCCACGCCCTCGCCGCGGCCAGCCCGAATATCCAACCGCACCCGCTCCCCCTGCCCCCGCGCTATCTGACGATCCTCTGGCAGCGCCTGCGGCTGCCGCTCCTCGTGGAGTGGCTGATCGGCAGGGTTGATCTCATTCACGCGCCCGACTTCGTGCTCCCGCCCACCCGCGCCCGCACGCTGCTCACCGTTCACGACCTCACCTTCCTCGTGCGGCCCGAGTGCGCCGAGGCCGGCCTGCGCCGCTACCTGGCGCGGGCGGTGCCCAGGGCACTGCGGCGCGCCGACCTGGTGCTGGTGGATTCCCTGGCCACCGCCGCCGACCTGGAGCGGCTCCTCGGCGTTAGCGGCCCTCGTGTGCGGCTGGCCTACCCTGGGGTGGACCCGCGCTTCCGACCGCTCCCCTCCACCGCGGTGGAGCCGCTGCGGGCCGCTCTGGGCCTGCCGGCCGAGTTTCTGCTCTTCGTGGGCACGATCGAGCCGCGCAAAAATCTGGTGCGCCTGATCGAGGCATTTGATCGTCTTATCTCCGTTCGGTCGCCGGCTGAGGGAGGCACGCCCACCACAGAGGACGGCGGCAGCGCATCGGTCGTCGATCGCCGGTCATTTGCGGGCCTGCACCTGGTGATCGCCGGGCGCAAAGGCTGGCTGTACGAGGAGGTGTTTGCGGCGGTGGAGCGGCTTGGCCTCGGGGCGCGGGTGCGGTTCCTGGACTTCGTCGACGATACCCAGCTGCCAGCGTTATATAATCTGGCGCGCGCCTTCGTCTACCCGTCGCTCTACGAGGGCTTCGGGCTGCCCGCTCTGGAGGCGCTAGCCTGTGGAACCCCGGTAGTCACCGCCGGGGTGTCGAGCATGCCCGAGGTGGTCGGCGGGGCGGCCGTGCTGGTGGACCCGCTGAGCGTCGAGTCGATCGCGGGGGGGATCAAGCAAGCCCTGGCTGAGGAGCCCCGGCTGCGAGCAGCCGGGCCGCCCCAAGCGCGCCGCTTTACCTGGGATGCTGCGGCGCAGGCGCTGCTAACGAGCTACCGCGAGCTGTACAGCGCCGCAGGCGCCCCCAGAAAGAGAGCACTATGAGCCGACAGAACAATCTCGCCGCCGAGGCCCTGCGCCGCGGCGCGGCTCCAGGCCGCGGCTACGCTGTGGCCCGCACCATCTCGCAGCTGCTCCATCCGGTGACGCTGGGCCTCATGAGTATTATGATCGTCGCGCTGCTCGGCGTGGATCCAGCCCGCGAAGGCGCCCTCTGGGGCCTGCTCTGCGCCGGGCTGCAGGTGCTGCCAGTGATGGCCTTCTTTACCATCAGGCTGCGGCAGGGCGCCTACAGCGACGATGATGTCTCGGTGCGCTCGCAGCGCAACGAGCTCTATCTCTTCGGAATTGTCAATCTGGCCGTCGGGCTGCTCGTGCTGCGGCTGCTCGGCGCGCCCACGCCCATCCTCGCCATGGTCAGCGCGGCGGCGCTGATCAGCCTGACGGCCTGGGTGATCAACTTCTTCTGGAAGATCAGCGTCCACGCCTCCAGCATGGGCTCAACGGCGACCCTGGCCGCGCTCTACTCCGAGCCCCTCGGCCTCACCCTCTGGCTCTGCGCCCTGGCCCTCGGCTGGGCCCGCGTGCGCACCCGCAACCACACACCCCTGCAGTTCGTCGCCGGCCTCGCCCTCGCCACCCTCGGGGTTATCGGGGCGTTTATGGCCTACGGGCTACTGTAGCCTCGCGCTTCGCTTGCCGCCGGCCTGGTAACCGCCCTCGCTCCGCAGAGGCTTCGCCTCGTCTTGCGACCCGGGCTAGGTGACAAG
>DAOUGF010000329.1:0-3426 GCA_034429295.1 Chloroflexaceae bacterium | reverse complement strand
TATACTATGGGCTCACCGCCGTTAGACCCCATACGCAACGAACGCGACGCCGTGCGAACGGACCGGAGGAGCGTCATGACGACCGCTGACTCGCGCGAGACCGCCGCTCAACCAGCCCTGGGCTGCCCTCACGCCCGGATTGCTGAGCGCTTCGACCCCTTCGATATCAGCGACCCATTCCCGCTCTACGCCCAAGCCCGCCACGAGGAGCCGATCTTCTACAGCGAGACGCTCGGCTACTGGGTCGTCACGCGCTACGACGACGTCAAGGCCATCTTCCGCGACCACGAAACCTTCTCCTCCGAGGTGACCCAGACGCCCTACAAGCCCCGCCCCGCCGCGGTCCAGCAGGTGCTCGAGGCCGGCGGCTTCACCGGCAACTCGGGCCTCTCCGGCCGCATGCCGCCCGACCACACACGCCTGCGCCGCTTCATCAATAAGGCCTTCACGCCGCGGCGGGTGCAGCAGCTCGAGCCCTTCATCCGCGCCACGACCATCCGCATGATCGAGGCCTTCGCCCGCGACGGCCGCGCCGACCTGGTGGGCCAGCTGGCCTACGAGTTGCCCGCCCTGGTGATCTTCCGCATGCTCGGCATCCCCGACGCCGACGTGCCGAGCGTGAAGCAGTGGGCCAACAGCCGCGTGCTGCTCAACTTCGGTGACCGGCCTGTGGAAGAGCAGGTGGAGCACGCCCTCAACCTCGTGAAGTATTGGCAGTACTGCGAGCGCCTTGTGGCCGACCGCTTCGCCCACCCTACCGACGATCTTCCCGGCGAGTTGGTGCGGCTCTACCAGGAGGGCGACCAATCGATCAGCAAGCACGAGATCGTCTCGCTCTGCTACGGCCAGCTCACCGCCGGCCACGAGACCACGACCAACCTGCTTGGCAACGGTCTCAAGGAACTGCTGACGCACCGCGAGCAGTGGGAGGCCCTCTGCGCCGACCCGAGCCTGATCCCCAACGCCGTCGAGGAGCTCCTGCGCTTCGGCCCGCCCGTCTTTGCGTGGCGCCGCCTAGCCAGGCGCGACGCCCGAGTGGCTGGGGTGGATCTGCCCGCTGGCTCGAAGCTGCTGCTGCTGCTCGGCTCGGCCAACCGCGACGATGACGCCTTCGCCGACGGCGGCCGCCTCGATGTCCGCCGCGAGGACGCGAGGGATCACCTCTCCTTCGGCTTCGGCATCCACTACTGCCTCGGCGCGCCCCTCGCCCGCTTGGAGGCCCGCGTGGTGCTGGAGGAGCTGACTCGCCGCCTTCCCAGCTTGCGTCTCGTCCCCGGCCAGCAGTTCACCTTCTCGCCCAACACCTCGTTCCGCGGCCCCGAGCATGTCTGGGTCGAGTGGGAGGTGCCGGTGCCCCACGTGCTGCCCTTCGAGCAGTGCGGACAGGACGACCTCGCCCTCATCGGCGGGAAGTGCGCTGGCCTCGGCGCGATGCTCAAGGCCGGCGCCCCGGTGCCGCCCGGCTTCGCCGTCACCACGGCGGCCTATCGCGCCCTGCTTGAGGCCGATGGTCTCCGCGAGCGCATCCACGAGCTGCTCGGCCAGATGAACTCAGGCGATCTCCACAGCGAGGAACTCAGCAGCCAGGCCCTCCGCGCCCTGATCGAATCCACGCCCATCCCCGCGCCGGTCGAGGCGGCCATCCGCGATGCATACGCCGCACTGTGCGAGCGCGTCGGCGTGCCCGACCTGCCGGTGGCGGTGCGTTCCAGCGCCACCGCCGAGGATCTGCCGAACGCCAGCTTCGCCGGCCAGCAGGACACCTTCCTCTGGGTGGTCGGTGCCGACGCGGTGGTGGCCGCGGTGCGCAAGTGCTGGTCGAGCCTCTTCACCGCCCGCGCCATCGCCTACCGGATCGACCACGGCATCGACCACGAGCAGGTGCTGATGAGCGTCGCGGTGCAGAAGATGGTCAACGCCCGCGCCGCCGGGGTGGCGATGACGCTCAACCCGCTCACGGGCGATCGCTCGAAGATCGTGATCGATTCCAGCTGGGGCCTGGGCGAGCTGGTCGTCTCCGGGGCGGTCACGCCCGACAACTTCGTGGTCGACAAGGTGATGCTGGAGGTGGTGGGCCGCAAGGTCGTCGCCAAGCCGATCGAGCTGGTGGCCGACGCCGATGGGCGGCGCGTCGTCGAGCGCGCGGTGGAGCCGGAGCGTCAGGGCCTGCCCTCTCTCTGCAATGAGGAGTTGCTCGCCGTGGCCCGCTTGGCGAAGCGGGCCGAGCGCCACTACGGCGCGCCTCAGGATATCGAGTGGGCTGTGGACGCCGATCTGCCCGCTGGCGAGAATGTGGTGCTGCTCCAGAGCCGCCCCGAGACCGTCTGGAGCCGGAAGGCGGCGCCCCGCCCCGCCGATGCCGCCCTCTACCAGACCGGGATGCAGAGTCTGGTCCACACCCTGCTCAACCCGCTCAACGCGAAGAAGTAGCCCCGCGACGCAGGAAGCCAGGCCGTCCGCCAGCAGCGAGCCAAAGGAGGTTCCCGTGACCACAGTCGGCAAGCGGTTCGTCAGCCCCTACGAGGTTCAGGCGCCTGAGGGCGCCGAGGGGTGGGAGCAGCTCTACCCCTACTTCCTCACCTTCCGCGAGGACCGCAGGGAGCAGGAGGAGGGGCGCTTCTGGTTCTGCGACTCGCAGCACTGGCCGTCGGTGTTCCGCCCCTTCGACACCATCGGCGTCGAGTTCGCGATCAAGTGCCTGGGCCAGTACAACACCCGCGTCTACATGATCCCGCCGGCCAACGGGATCGACTACCGCATCCTCAACGGCTACGTTTATATGAGCCCGGTGGCCGTGGCGCCCGAGCTGATCGCCGAGCGCGTGCCGCTGTTTCTGGAGCGGGCGGGCTACTACTTCCAGAACTGGAACCAGCTGCTTGAGCAGTGGCACGGCAAGGTTCGCGGCGTCATCTCCGAGCTGGAGAGCATTCACTTCACGCCGCTGCCGGAGCGCGTCCCCGACGAGTGGGTTACCGAGGCCCGCGGCCTCGACAACACCTTCGACCTGATCCACAACTACAACAAGGCGATCGAGCTCTGCTACAAGGCCTGGCAGTACCACTTCGAGTTCCTCAACCTCGGCTACGTGGCCTACCTGGACTTCTTCGGCTTCTGCAAGCAGACCTTCCCCGGCATCCCCGACCAGGCGATCGCCCGCATGGTCCAAGGCATCGAGGTGGATCTGTTCCGCCCCGACGATGAGCTGAAGCAGCTAGCCAAGCTCGCCGTGCAGCTCGGCGTCGCCGACGCCCTGAAGCAGGGCACGGTGGATGAGGCCCTCGCCGCCGCGGCCGAGCGACCGAACGGCCCGACTTGGGTGGGCGCTTGGGAGCAGGTCAAGCACCCTTGGTTCAACTACTCCTCTGGCACCGGCTTCTACTCCACCGACAAGGCCTGGCTCGACCATCTGGAGATCCCGTTCGGCTA
>DAOUGF010000328.1:0-5855 GCA_034429295.1 Chloroflexaceae bacterium | reverse complement strand
GCGACGCGCTGCGGCTCGAGCAGGTGCTCTGGAACCTGCTGCAGAACGCGATCAAGTACAGCCCGGCGGGCGGGCCGATCCAGGTGCGGCTGCAACGGCATGGACGGGAGGTCTGGCTCCAGGTGCGCGATCAGGGGATCGGCATCCCGGAGGAAGAACAGGGCCAGCTGTTCCAGCGCTTCTACCGCGCGGGTAACCAGGGCGCGCAGCAGGTTCGCGGGGCCGGGATCGGGCTCGCGGTTGTGCACGATGTTGTGCGGCGCCATGGCGGCGTCGTGGAGGTGGTCAGCGTGGTGGGTGAGGGCAGCACCTTCACCGTTCGCCTGCCGCTGGCGCCCCAGGCGCTCGATGAGGCCCCGCCCGAGGGCCACAGGCAGCCTCACGGGCCTGCGCTGGCCGCCGCCGGGCAGGAGGACCTTCGCCGGTAACGGGTCGGCTGGCGCATCCCAAGGGGGTGGCCACGACGGGCCGCCCTTACAGGCACATACCGAGAGATTTCTGTGGTTCCATTATCGTCTGTTGTCGGTCGTCGCGACCGGCAGCCGACGTACGGGATATTTGAGCGGCGCTGCGCTGCGGGCATGCAGCCTGGAGGCCACCTGGAATATTTTGAGGTGAGAGCTGTGATCGTTGGACATCCGCTGCGCCGTTTGCTTGCGCTCGGCAGCCGCGATCTCGGGGTTGATCTCGGGACGACGAACACCCTGGTCCATCTGCGGGGCAGAGGGGTCGTGATCAACGAACCCTCTCTGGTCGCCGTCGATCCGCGGAGCAGGGCGGTCAAGGCTGTGGGCGCCGAGGCGCTGCCGATGCTCGGCAAGACGCCGGGGGATCTGGTTGTGGTGCGCCCGCTGCGGAGCGGCGTAGTTGCCGACTTCGGCCTGGCCGCGCAGATGCTCACACGCTTCCTGGAGCGGGCGCGTCTGCGGACGCCCGGCAGCGTGGCGCCCCGCCCGCGGGTGCTGATCGGAGTGCCGGCCGGCATCAGCCCGGTTGAGGTGCGCGCCGCCCGCGAGAGCGCGCTCAGCGCACACGCCGCCGAGGCGTTCGTGGTCGAGGAGCCGCTCGCCGCCGCTATCGGCGCTGGCCTGCCGATCGCTGAGCCTGTAGGCTCGTTGATCGTGGACATCGGCGGTGGCACCACCGAGGTGGCCCTGATCGCGCTCGGCGCCATCGTCGTGCGCGAGGGCATTCCCGTCGGCGGGGAGGCGATCGATCGGGCGATCGTGCAGTATGCGCGGCGGGCCTTCGACCTCGTGATCGGCGAGCGGATGGCGGAGCGGGCCAAGCTGGCCGCGGGGAGCGCCGCCCCGCTTGAGCAGGAGTTGACCGTTGTGCTTCGCGGGCGCAGCCTGCTGAGCGGCCTGCCCAAAGCGGTCGAGGTCTCCAGCGTCGAACTGCGGGATGCGATACGCGGCCCTGTCGATGCGATCGCGGCGGCGATCCGGCGCGTGCTGGAGCAGGCTCCGCCGGAGCTGCTGACTGACATTCTGACCGATGGGATTGTGCTCTGCGGCGGCGGCGCGCTGTTGCGGGGGATCGACCGCCGGATCGCGACCGAGACGCGCATACCAGTGCGTATCGCCGACGACCCGCTCGCCTGCGTGGCCCGCGGCGCCGGCGCGATGGTCGAAGAGCTGCAGAACCCCGCATATCACGCGCTGCTGTCGCGGGCGCAGGCCACGCGCAGCATCCGCTAGTGCGTGTTGCTTGGCGTCGCTGGATACGCATAACACACTACTGCATAGACGAAGGAGCAACGATGAGCGACCGAGCGATTACGATCACCCGAAGCGATATGGAGCGGCTGCGCCAGATGCTTGAGGATGAGCGGGAGCGCCTGCGCCGCTCAAACGGCCACAGCGACGAGCATCTCAAGCGCCTGGAGGCGGAGCTGAACCGCGCCAGGATCATCGAGCCGCACGAGGCCTCTGACGACCTCATCACTATGCACACGGAGGTGCAGCTGGCCGACCTCGATACGGGCGAGGAGCTGAACTACACGCTGGTCTTTCCTGATGAGGCTGATGTGCGGCGCCAACGGATCTCGGTGCTGGCGCCGATCGGGACGGCCATGCTGGGCTACCGGGTCGGAGACGTGTTCGAGTGGCCGGTGCCAGACGGCATGCGCCATCTAAAGGTCATCGGAGTACGCCCGGTATCGGTGGAGGAGGAGGAGCGCGCGGCTCAACCTGGCTGAGCCCGCTGCTGCCGAAGCGATATCAGGGCATCATATCGCGGCCAGGCGCGCGATATGATGCCTGTTTTATAGGGTTCCTGGAGGTGCCCGGATGCTTAACCTAAACGCGCCGCGCTCACCCTTAGCTGTCGTCTACAGTGCCATTGCGCTCTGCGTGCTGCTCGGCGCCGGCATCCTGGTGTTGCTGCTGCTGAGCTGGCTTAGCCCGTTCTGGAGCCGGACGGTGATCGTCCTCCAGGGCCTGGCGCTCGTCGTCACCCTGCTGGCGGCCCGCTGGCGCCCGTCCTGGCGCCTGGTCTTCTACCCGCTGTTGCTCGCCTATCTGGCGTATCTGTGGGATCCGACGCTGCCGCCGCCGTATCTTCCCGAGGGGGCGGTCCACATCGCGCTCCCGCTTGCGGGAGTGATCGCGATTGTGGGCGACCTGCTGCTGCAGGCTTGGAGCAAGCTGCCGTTCAAGCCGGGCCGGATCGACGTCCACGGCGGCTACGTGCAGCTCGATGAGGCGGCGCACTTCTTCCGGCTCCCGCCCGATATCGTGCGGATCTACGCGGTGCGGGAAGGATACGCTCTTCCGCGGGGGCGCAGCGGCGACGAGTATATCGCCCTCGCCGACCTGCTGCGCCTGGTCGAGTTGATCTCCCGCGAGCGGGAGCGGCTGCACGAGCGGCGAGCGTGAGGCCGGGGCTCAGACGGCGGGAGCCGGCCGGCCCGTGGTCGCCGGCGGTTGGGCGGCCGGGCCGCGCAGTTCCCGCTCCACGCCTCGCAGCAGCACGGCGTTCACCGCCACGATGATCGATGAGGCCGACATTAGCAGCGCCGACCACTCGGGCCGCAGCGCGATGCCGAAGGCCGGGAAGAACACGCCCGCGGCCACGGGGATCGCCAGCAGATTGTAGATCGCGGCCCAGAACAGGTTCTGCTTCATCTTGCGCACCGTGGCCCTGGAGATCGTCAGCGCGTCGAGGATGTCGAGCGGGTCGCTCTTCATCAGCACCACATCGGCGGTCTCGAGCGCCACGTCGGTGCCGGCGCCGATGGCGATGCCGGTGTCGGCCTGGGCTAGCGCGGGAGCGTCGTTCACGCCGTCGCCCACCATCGCCACGCGCCTGCCCTCTTGCTGCAGCGCCCTGACGTGGTTCGCCTTGTCCTGGGGCAGCACCTCGGCGAAGTAGCGCTCGATCCCGAGCCGGCGAGCCACCGCCTCCGCGGTGCGCCGGTTGTCGCCGGTGATCATCACCGGCTCGATCCCCTGCTCCTTCAGCCGCCTGATGGCCTCAGCGGCGGTCGGCTTGATCGTGTCGGCGACAGCGACGAGGCCGGCAGCCCGTCCATCCAGCGCCACGAACATCGGCGTCTTGCCGTCGGCGGCCAGCTCGGCCGCCTGGGCCTCCAGCGCTGTCACGTCAACGCCGCGGTCGGCCATCAGCTTGCGGTTGCCCGCAAGCACGGCGTGGCCGTCAACCGTGGCTGTGATACCGTGGCCGGCGATCGATTCGAACGCGGTGGCCTCGCGCAGGGCTGTGCCGCGGGCCTCGGCCCCGCGCACGATCGCATCGGCAAGCGGATGCTCGCTGCCGCGCTCGGCCGAGGCCACCAGGCTCAGCAGTTCCTCCTCGGCGAGCGGGCCGACCGTCACCAGGTCGGTGAGGGCAGGCTTGCCCTCGGTGAGCGTGCCGGTCTTGTCGAGCACGATCGCCGTGGTGCGCGAGATGCCCTCCAGTGTCGCCGCGTCCTTGATCAGGATGTTGTGGCGGGCGGCCACGCCCGTGCCCACCGCCACCGCCGTCGGGGTGGCCAGCCCCAGAGCGTCGGGGCAGGCGATCACCACCGCCGAGATTGCGAAGGTCAGCGCCAGCTCGATCGGTACGCCGAGCAGGAAGAACCAGACGATGAAGGTGAGCAGGCCGGTGCCCACGGCGACGATGACCAGGTAGTGGGCTGCCCGGTCGGCCAGGCGCTGGCCGGGCGCCTTGGAGCTCTGGGCGCGCTGCACCAGTTCAACGATCTGGGCCAGGGTGGTGTCGGCGCCGACCTTGGTAGCGCGGAAGCGCACGCTGCCGCTGCGGTTGATCGAGCCGGCCACCACCAGGTCGCCGGGGCGCTTGCTCACCGGCAGGCTCTCGCCGGTGACGAGCGACTCGTCGATGCTGGTCTCGCCCTCGATCACCTCGCCGTCCACCGGCACTTTATCGCCCGGCCGCAGCAGGACCGTATCGCCCACCTGCACCTCGGCGCTGGGGATGCTCAGCTCCTGCCCGTCGCGGATGACGGTGGCCTGGGGCGGCACCAGCTCGAAGAGGGCCCGCAGGGCGTCGGAGGTGCCGCGGCGCGAGCGCATCTCCATCCAGTGGCCGAAGAGCACGAAGGTCACCAGCATCGCGGCGGCCTCGAAGAAGGTCTCTTGGCCGAGCAGCATCAGGGCGAGGCTGCCGGCGTAGGCGGCGAGCACGCCGGTGGCTACCAGCACGCTCATGTTCAGCACGCGGCGACGGAGCGAGTGGTAGGCGCCGGAGATGAAGAGCCAGCCGCAGTAGAAGACGATGGGCGTGGTCAGCGCGAGCATGATCAGGTCCATGCTCAGGCCGAAGGTGGGCAGCGAGATGCCGAAGATGTTCACGCCTATCGGCGAGTAGAGCACGGTGGGGATGGTGAGCAGCAAGGCGATGAAGAACTTCTGGCGCATGTCGCGCTCCATCGCCGCGGCCATGCCCGGGTCGGACATATCGTGGCCCATATGGTCGTGGCCGCCGTGGCCGCCGTGGTCGCCATGCTCCATCGCGCCGTGACCCGTCGCGGCGTGCTCGCCGCCGGCCGGCGGCGGGGCGGCGGTCGCGTGGTGGGCGTGGTGTGTGTGCGCGCCGGTGGCGGGCAGTTCGTACTGCATGCGGTCCTGCTTGGTGCTCATGGTGATCGGCTGCACCTCTACGCCGTGGCGCATATGCTGGAGCCGGGCATGGGGCGACATTGTTGTGTGGCGCTCGTCGCCGGTATGCTCGTCGTCAGCCTCGCAGGGGCAGCCGGTGGCCTCGATGATGCCGCGGATGGCGGCCTCGTCGATCATGCCGGTGTGGTAGCCGACGTGGACGACGTTGTTGGGCCAGTCGAGATGGACGCTGGTGATATGGGGATTGGCCTTCAGCGCCCGCTCGATCGCGTCGGCGCAGCCGGTGCAGTGCAGGCCGGTGAGGCTGAACGTTGCGTGCGCCGGCGTGGCGGAGTGATGGGCGTGGGCCATGACATGCTCCTTCGTGCTGCCATCGCGGTTGGAGGCAATTATCGATGATGCAGCTGTGTCCTGCCAGTGCGCTCTCGCCCACCGCCCTGTAGGCGAAACGGCCTATGCGGCGTTGCCTGTTTTGTCAGGGGGCGTACGCACGCCCCCCGACACCCCCCGTGCCAGGGGCCTCGCCCCTGGACCCCAAGCCGGAAGCCAATGCCGTGCCCACGTCCTCCGACACGACCACTTACCGGGGCTGGCGCCCCACACCCCGCTTGATTTGTCAGGGGGCGTACGCACGCCCCCCAACACCCCCCGCGCCAGGGGCCTCGCCCTCAACAGGTTTCACTTTTGGGAGCGAACTGGACAGGAGGCGGCAAATCAGTACGATTCGCGTGCCAACCCGAATCGACCTGAAAGGAGCCAACCCATGCC
>DAOUGF010000327.1:0-4969 GCA_034429295.1 Chloroflexaceae bacterium | reverse complement strand
GCACATCGTCGGGGGGCACCACGATACCGGTGCGGCCGTGCTGGGTGACGTAGCTGGTGCCGGTGCCGAGCTCGGTACAGACGACCGGCAGCCCGGCGGCCTGGGCCTCAACTTGGACGATGCCGAAGGCCTCACTGCGCTCCACCGATGGCAGCACGAAGATCTGCGCAGCCTGGTAATAGGCCAGCAGCTCCTCGTCGCTTTGCTCGCCCACGAAGTGGACCCGCTCGGCCACGCCGAGCTCGGCGGCGAGGCGTTCCAGATCGGCGCGGCGCACAGTGGCGTCGTCGCCTACGAAGATCGCTCGCGCGGGAACATCGACCATAGCGCGCACGAGCCGGTCGGCGCCCTTGTAGTAGCGCAGGCGGCCCACGAAGAGCAGCAACGGGCCGGGGAAGCGAGCCCGTATGGCCGCCACGCGCGCGGCGTCCACCAGGCCGAAGCGCTCCAGCGGCACGCCGAGGGGCACCACGCGGCAGCGGGAGGCGACCGGGGCCAGGAAGGGCGACGAGCGGATGTAGGCGGGGCTGGTGGCGATGATCCGCCGGGCGCGGCGCAGCGTAGCGCGGATGAGGGGCGCGAGTAGTTGACCGGCGCGGCGTTGGCGCACAATGTCGCTGTGGTAGGTGACTACGAGTGGCACGCGGCGGGCGGCGAGAAGCGCCGCCAGGTCGCCGGGCGGGTAAGGGTGGTGCAGATGCACAATATCTGGCCGCTCGCGGGCCAGCAGCAGCGGCAGCGCCGGGCTGAGCGGCGCCGAGGCCAGCGTGCCGAGCCGGCCGGCGCTCACTACCCGCACCCCGCCGAGCTCGCGGGCGAAGCCGCGGGGCCCCGCAGCGCTCACCAGCACGGTCACGGTGTGGCCCCTGGCAGCCAGGCCCTCAGCCAGCAGCCGCAGATGGCCCTCGATGCCGCCGCGCACCGGGTAGTAATCTTTGTAGAGGTGGAGAATGCGCATGGTAAGCGACAGGGGCAGGGACGAGCCCGGATCAGGGAGACGGCTGAGAGTATACCACCCTGGCGCAAAGGCTCTGTGGGCGACGACCGACCACTGACGACCGACCACCGTCGGGCAGGCTGCGGGCGGTCGTCTGTCGTCCGTCGTCGGAGGTTGACTCAGCAGCGCACCTGCGGAAAGCTGCGCTAATTGGGCAGTTCGGGAGACGACGACCGACCACCGTCAGGCAGGCTGCGGGCGGTCGTCTGTCGTCCATCGTCTGTCGTCGGTGGTCCCTAGCCGCTGCTCACATGCGGAAAGCTGCGCTAGTTACGTAGCAGTGGGAGGAAGCTTTGATGCATGCTGCCGCTGTTGGTGATGCTGACAGTGTAGCCGCTGGCGGTCTTCTCGATCACCGATACGGTGACTTGGTGGACGGGATCGACAAATGTCATCCCAGGTGCCCAGACTGCGCCCGGGCCGCTCGGGTCGTTCGACGGATCGGCGACGATCTGCTCCACAACCGGGAACTGCTGGCCGTTACTGAAGGTTACGATCCTCGTCTCGAAGATCAGTACCGCCGATTCCGGCGCGATCGGAGCATCATCGTAGCCGGCCTTGTACCGCGCCTCCACGCTATAGTAGTGGGTGGGCGAGCCATTGATCGGGATGCGCGCCAGCAGGGGGTTGTCGGTCTGCGGCAGCGCCAGCCGCTCCAGCGTGATGGTCGTGCTCATTCCCGGCGTGACGACCACCGTCTGTGCGGCGGGTATCCAGCCCAGTTGCTCCTTCGTTGCAGCGTTGATGTGTAGGCCCACGCAGCCGTAGGTCGGGTGGCGTTGGCTGCCGTAGTAGCACGGCGACCCCATCAGATCCCAGCCGCTGGCAAACTCGCTGTTTTTTACGTAGATGTGCCCCAGCCCGAAGGTATGGCCTATCTCGTGGGCGATCACGCCCTGGCTGGCGGACGGTCCCGGTATCCAGATCATCGGCCAGAAGTACGTCTTGCCGTCGAGAGTCAGCGGGTTGGCCAGTGTGCCGCCGGTCGCTGGCTCGTTCAGCCCGTCGTTGAAGATCAGGCCGACACCATAGTAGGCGGTGTAGTTGACGGCGGCATCGGCTGCTGCCGTGCAATCGGTCGCCGTGCGGCTGTGATCGTGATCGGGCTCCCCGTCGCCGTCTTGATCATAGACATAATAGGATTTTGGGTTCGGCAAGGTATACCAGCCGACCGCCGTACTGCCTTCGAGCGAGATCGTGTTGTATGAAACCTCGCGCCAGTAGTGATCGAGGCCGGGATAGCTGTTCGCGAGCAAGTTCTGAAAGTAGGCCAGCGGATACGGCTCGTCTGGCACATCCTGAAACTTACACAGAATCAGGACCCAAGGCTGCGGACCAGTGAGCGCGGTGCTCTGTGCGGGGGTGATGATCAGTTCATCGGGCAGGCCACTCTCGTTTGCAGCTCTGGCCGGCTGATCGCCCGGCACAGCCGCCAACCCCACCACAATCACGAAGATGATGAGGAGAATCGCAGGCCGCCACATAGTTTTCTCCCTTCGGGTTGATGGTGACGGGGGCAATTGTAGCAACTTTATTCTGTCCGTGCCCATCAGCGCGGGGCGGATGTATGCCGTGGGCTGCTCCGTGTTACAATGGTCGGGATCGACGATGAAACGCTTAATGGAGAGCGGCCGCTGGAGCTTAGCGAGGCTCGGCGGCCCTCCGTGTAGCCAATACCAGTGTTTATGGAAGCAGTGCTTGTGCTCGAGGATGGCCGGTTTTTCCCGGGGCGCTCGTTCGGCGCCGCGGGCGAGCGGGTTGGCGAGGTGGTCTTTCACACCGGCATGACCGGCTACCAAGAGGTGCTCACCGACCCATCGTACCGCGGCCAGATCGTGACGATGACGGCGCCGCACATCGGCAACACCGGTGTGAACGACTACGACCCCGAGTCGATGCGGCCCCAAGTGGCCGGCTTCGTGGTGCGGGCCTTCAGCGATGATTACAGCTCCTGGCGGGCCCGCGGGGGGCTCGACCAGTTGCTCCGCGAGCATCAGATCGTGGCGATCAGCGATGTGGATACCCGCGCCCTCACGCGCCACATCCGCACCGCTGGCGCGATGCGCGGCATCATCTCCACCACCGGCGAAAGCGTCGAGGTGCTGCGGGAGAAGGCCCGGCGCGCTCCGAGCATGGTGGGCCTCGATCTTACCCGCGAGGTGAGCTGCGAGGAGCCCTACCACTGGACTGAGGGCTCGGCGCCATTCGGCCCTGCCTACACAGAGCGCCCCGAGCCGCGGTTCCACGTGGTCGCCTACGACTTCGGCCTGAAGCGGACGATCCTGCGCCGGCTGGTGGACCACGGCTGCCGCGTGACGGTCGTTCCCGCCGTCACGCCGGCCGATGAAGCGCTCGCCCTCAAGCCCGACGGCGTTTTCTACTCGAACGGCCCCGGCGACCCGGCCGCCACGGTCTACGCCTTCGAGACGCTGCGCGGGTTGCTGGGCCGCGTGCCGGTGTTCGGCATCTGCCTTGGCCACCAGCTGATGGGCTTAGCCCTCGGCGGGAAGACCTTCAAGCTGCCCTTTGGGCATCACGGCGCCAACCACCCCGTGCGCCACCTGGCCACCGGCCGGGTCGAGATCACCTCGCAGAACCACGGCTTCGCGGTGGACCCCGACACGCTCCCCGCCGAGGCCGAGATCACGCACATCAACCTGAATGACCAGACGGTGGAGGGCCTGCGCCACGATGGCCTGCAGTGCTTCAGTGTGCAGTATCACCCCGAGGCTGGCCCCGGCCCCCACGACGCCAGCTACCTCTTCCGCCAGTTCACCCAGCTGATGGCCGAGCGCCGCTAGCTGGTTGCAAAACGCCTATGGCAGCCGAGCGGCCCGACGAGGCCCGGGATGGTGTTGACCCGCGCAATCGCCTCAACGAGCTGACGGGCCGCGAGTGGACTTACGCGCTGCGCTCGGTGATCAGCACGCGCTACCCCACCCGCGGCCCCGAGAGCTACGCCCACGAACTGCGCCGCATTCATCCCTCGCCCAAGCCGCCGCAGCTGCTCGCCGAGCTTGTGCGCTTCTTCACCCGTCGTGACGGGCGCGTGCTCGACCCCTTCGCCGGCGTGGGCGGCACCCTCATCGCCTGCTCGCTCGAGGGCCGCAGCGCCGTCGGCGTGGATCTCTCACCAACCTACGCCGCCACCTACGCCGCCGTCTGCGAGCGCCTGGGCATCGAGCCGCAGACCTACGTGGTGGGCGATGCCCGCGAGTTGGCGAGTTTCGCCCCGGTGCAGGCCGGCGGCTTCGACCTTATCCTCACCGACCCGCCCTACGCTGCGATGATGGCCCGCGAGAAGACCGGCGAGCAGAAGAAGCGCGGTCGCGGCGCCGCTACGCCCTTTACCAGTTCGCCCGATGACCTCGGCAACCTTGGCTACTGGGAGTTTCTCGAGGAACTGCGGGCGGTGCTGGCGGGCGCTCTGTCCTTCCTGAAGCCGCGCGGCCACCTGGTGCTCTTCACGAAAGATCTGCAGCCCACCGCCGAGCACCACAACATGCTCCACGCCGATATCACCGTGGCGCTGCGAACCATCCCTGGGCTGGAGTATCGGGGCTACCGGATCTGGCACGACCAGAGCCAGAACCTTTACCCCTTCGGGTACCCCTTTGCCTTTGTGGCCAATCAGGTTCACCAGTTCATCCTGATCTTCCGCTACATGCCGGGGTAGGGGCGTTGCGGGCGGGTGGGCGCCCCACAGGCCGTGGCAGCGGGAGTTGGTGTCCCCCGCCTTGCTGTGGGAGGCGGGTGCAAGCGATTCGCGCCACTGCGTCCGCCGCCCCTGCTCCCCGCTTGATTTGTCGGGGGGCGGACGCGCGCCCCCCGAGACCCCCCGCGCCAGGGGCCTCGCCCCTGGACCCCAAGCCAGAGGCCACTGCCGTGCCACCGCTGATCTGCTACCTCGTCTCATCGTCGGGCTTGTGCCTTGGCCAAGCGCGGTGCTACTCATCCGCTGGTTGCGCCCTG
>DAOUGF010000326.1:0-10447 GCA_034429295.1 Chloroflexaceae bacterium | reverse complement strand
TCCCCTGGCGCGGGAGGTCCAGGAGGGCCCGCGCGGGCCCTCCTGGGCCGGGGGAGCGGGGCGGGCAGCGCCCCGCAAACAGCGTGTTACAGGCGCCAGCGGCGGCCAAGGGGCCGACAGCCTGATCGGCAGATGCTGCTCAGATTCCGTCGCGCGGATGTCGATTCCGAGTCCCCCCGCGCGACTATCTGGTGAATGGGTAAGAGGACGTAAGTAAGGGGTAAGGAACGAGATGAAAACCTTCACCGCGGTGCTGATCAACTCCCTGGCAGCATTCCTCGCGAACACTTTTGTCTGGTTCGCGGTCACCTTCTGGGTCTATCTCGAGACCGGCTCGGTCGTAGCTACCTCGGTGATGGCCGGCATCTACACCGGCACAGTCGCCATCTCGGGCTTCTTCCTGGGCTCGCTGGTGGATCGCTACCCGAAGAAGGCGGTGATGCTGCTCTCCAGCGGCGCCTCGCTGTTCCTCTTCCTGGTCGCCGGCGCGATCTATGCGCTCTCGCCAGCGAGCACCTTTACCGACGTCTCCAGCCCGCTGCTCTGGGCGCTGATCGTGCTCACCCTGCTCGGCGCCCTCGCGGGCAATCTGCGGGGGATCGCGCTCTCGACCCTGGTGACGCTGCTGGTTGAGGAGGAGCGCCGCGACCGGGCCAACGGCCAAGCCGGCACCGCCAACGGGATCGCCTTCCTCGCCGCCTCGATCTTCAGCGGTCTGGCCGTTGGCTTCCTGGGCATGTTCTGGGTGCTGATCCTAGCTGTAGCGTTGACGGCCATCGTCATCGTTCACCTCTGGACGCTCCCGATCCCCAGGGGCGAGACGACCGCGGCCGAGACTCACAGCGACATGATCGATCTCCCTGGAACGATCGCCGCGATCCGGCAGGTGCCGGGGCTGTTCGGGCTGATCCTCTTCCACACCTTCAACAACTTCCTGGGCGGCATCTTCATGGCACTGATGGACGCCTACGGCCTGCTGCTGGTCTCGGTGCAGGTCTGGGGCATCCTGTGGGGCTTCCTGAGCCTGGGCTTCATCGTCGGTGGGCTGGTGGTGGCGCGACGCGGGCTGGGCCGTTCGCCGCTACGCACGCTCTTCCTGGGGAACATCGTGATGTGGTCGATCTGTGCCGTCTTCACGCTCCAGGCGTCGATCGTCTTGCTCACGGCCGGCCTGTTCATCTGGCTCTGCCTGATCCCGGTGGTCGAGGCGGCTGAGCAGACGATCCTGCAGCAGGCGATCGTGCCCGAGCGGCAGGGCCGGGTCTTCGGCTTCGCCCAGAGCGTCGAGCAGGCGGCCTCGCCGGTCACGGCACTGCTGATCGGCCCGATCGCTCAGTTCATCTTCATCCCGTTCATGACGACGGGGGCGGGCGTGGAGCTGATCGGCGGTTGGTTCGGCACCGGCGCTGACCGCGGCCTCGCCCTCCTGTTCACCCTGGCGGGCCTCGTGGGGCTGATGGTCACGCTCCTGGCGATGCGCTCGGCCGCCTACCGGGTGCTATCCCAGAAGACGGCGGCCCCCGCGGCGGCGCTTGCACTGCCAGAGAGCGAGCCTGCGCCGGCCGTGGCCCTCGCCGTCAGCGCCGATTGAACCCCGCTCTTTTCCCAGCGCTGGTGAGCCGGACGGCGCTCTGATACGCTATCTTGAACCGCCCCCTTTTCCCTCTGAGGGAGAAGGGGGCGGGGCGTATGACGGCTGGCAAACCCATCGGCATGCTCTCGCTAGAAAGCGCTACCCTTGTGAGCTCTCCCGCTCCGTGGCAGTCTCCGCCACAGCCGCGTAGAGGACGCGCCCGGAGGTAGGCGAGCGGCGCGTGCCGACCTGCCTCGGGGCGCTGAAGCCGGCGGCAGGCGCCAGCGCGGCGAAGCGAGCGAAGGGGAGTGGGTGGGGCACCCAGGGGATGGGCCGGGCCTGCTCATACTCGACGATGAGGAGCCGCCCGCCAGGCCGCAGCAGCTCGCGCAGACGCCGCAGCAGCGCGGCCTGGTCGCTGATGAAGTGGAGCAGGTTGGCGGCCAGGATGCCGTCCAGGGGCGGCAGGGCCAGCGGCTGGAGCACGTCGGCCTGCTGGGGGAGGATGCTGGCGCCGGGTGGATCGGAGCGCAGGCGCGCCTGCTGGGCCGCGATCGCGCGGGCGTCACGGTCGATGGCGAGGATCGTTCCCGTCGGCCCGAGCAGCTCGGCCAGGGCCCAGGTGAAGTTGCCGGTACCGGCGCCAAGGTCGGCCCAGACGCCCCCCGGGGCCAGCGCCGCGCCGCGGATCAGATCGACCATCTCGCGATGCTCCACGCCTGTCTCCTCTCTGTGCTGTTTGCGGGCGCTGCCGCCCATGTACCACTGATGTGGGTGGCGCCCCACATCTCTCGCGGGGCGCAAGCGCTTCGCGCCACTGCGTCCGCCCCTGCGCCCCCTATTTTGTCAGGGAGCGCACGCGCGCCCCCCGACACCCCCCGCGCCAGGGGCCTCGCCCCTGGATCCCAAGCCGGAAGCCAGTGCCGTGCCACCGCTAATCTGCTACCTCGTCTCAGGCACGGGCTTGTGCCGTAGCCCTACACAGGATACATGCACGCTGGTTGCACCCTGCACGATCCGGCGTGCCGCCGCCGAGCTTTCCAGAAACTGGTGTGAGTAAGCGCACGGCACAACCGATGCGCGCACACCACCCCGGCCGCTGATCAGCCGCTGGCCGAAGCGGATGGCTCTGCCTGACAATAAGACGGGTGCGCCGCCAAGTGGCGGCACGGTACGGCCCTCCGGCTTGGGGGTGGTCCGGAGGGGGCAGCGCCCACTCCGGCGGGGGTGCAGGGGGCGGAGCCCGCCTGCAGACGCTCGCAGCGCCCAGCTGCCGCCCACCGCGCAGGTGTTGCCCCGCGGGGGTGCAGGGGGCGCTGCTCGCCTGCATGGCCGCTCAGCCGACGGCGGGCGTCACCTCGCCGGCCCGCACCAAGAGCAGCGGGGTCATGCCGCCGCGGAGCACCTTGTCGGCGACGCTGCCGAGGGCCCAGCGGCGCAGCCCGCCGTAGCCGTGAGTCGCCATCACCACCAGATCCACGTTGCGCTGCTCGGCCTCCTCGAGGATCGCCTCGGCGGCGGGGCCCGGCCGCACATTACAGGCGACCACAACGCCGTGCTGCTCGTGCAGCTGGCTCGCAATCTCCTGCAGCTCGGCGAAGGCGCGCGAGCTCCCCTCCAGGTAGGCGTCGCCGTACATGCGGGGGCGGTCGTCGCTGAGCAGCGACGGCGGCTGGTCGGGCGGGGCCGGCAGCTGCAGCGCGCGAAAGAGGATCATGTGGGCGCCCGTCGCACGGGCCAGCTCCACCGCCAGCGGCAGCGCCTGCATCGCCAAGGGCGAGCCGTCGAGCGGCAGTAACAGCCGCCGCAGCCTCAGCGGCTGATCCGCCAGCTCGGCGCGGGCGGCGCTGCGAATCACGTAGACGGGCACGGGCGCGGCCTGGATCACCTTGTCGGTGACGCTGCCGAGGGCCCAGCGACGCACGCCGCCGTAGCCATGGGTCGCCATGGCGATCAGCGAGACGCGCTGCTCCGCCGCGACCTCGACGATCCGCTCCGCCGGGTCGCCGACCTCCACATCGAGCTCGACATCCAGCCCCTGCGAGCGGAGCGCCAGCACCGCAGGCCGCGTCTCGTCCGTGGCGCGGGCGCGCAGGCTCTCCACGGGCGACGGCTCCGGCAGCGGCGTATAGACCCTGGCGGCCACCCTGTCCACCGCGGCCACATCTTGCAGCACCGGGATGTCGTAGAGCGGCTCCGGCACCACTCGCAGCAGCCGCACCCCGGCACTCAGCTTGCGCGCCAGGTAGGCGACGTGGGGCAGCACCTGCTCAGCGCGGGCGGAGCCGTCGAGCGGGACAAGAATGGTTTGCACCTCCACCTCCTTGTGGGGATAGCATATTTATGCGCTTCTGATGCAGTTTTCCGAGCTCCCTCCCTCGTATCGTAGCAGGCAGAGGCGCGCAGAGCGGAAAACAGCAGGCCACACCCGGTAACGGTTTCGCTACCGGCTGGGCGGGTTTTACCCCAGACGCACATCGACGCACTAAGCCGCCCCCAAGCTTGAAGCGTGGGGGCGGCGCGAGGAGGTACGCGGTAGGTTGGCCCGCGTGGGGCTCAGCGCATCACGCTGAGCTCGTACCAAGTGGTCGCCGGCTCGCCGATCGCCACGGCCCACCCATCGCCGAGCCACTCTGCCGCTGCGGGCGCGCCGAGCGGCCGGCCCGCCCCGTCGAGCGGCTGGACGAGCACGGCCGTCGCGCCCTCCAGATCCCGCAGGATGAGCCGCCCGCGCACCGGCTCGATCAGGTAGGGCGCGCCATCGCCTTCGTTGGCAACCGCCCGCGCGCCGGCCGTGAGCAGGAGGCGGGCCGAGCGGGCGATCGGCAGCCCGTCGAGGGCGCTGAGGGTGATGGCGCAGAACTGGTTGCGCACCTCCGCCGCCAGGTGGCGCGCCCCCGGCCCGCTCCCAACGAAGCCGATCAGCGCCTGAGAGGCCGGCGCATCCACGACGATCAGGCCGCGACCGTCCGGCGCCGTGTGCCACGCCAACTCGCCGGTATCGGCGACGAGCGGGCCGGGCGGCGAGGCCTCGAGCGGCGCCGAGGGCGCGCCCGCGAGCGAGCCGATCCGAACCTGGTGCAGTAGCGGTAGCGCGGGCGGGAAGCCCGGCGTGAAGAAGGGCGCTGCGATGGCCGGCAGCCGCAGGCTCTCCCGCACCTGCTCCAGGCTGTAGCTTCGCTCCACGTGCTTGCGGGCCGGGCTCACGTCGCCCCGCAGGAACAGCAGGGCGCCCGCGGCGAGCTGCGCCATCTTCACCGGGTCGAGCGAGAGGTCGAAGGGATCGCCGGCCCGCGCCTCCGCGGGGTTGACCTTCGGCTCGAAGGTGTACCAGATCACAGCGTCCCAATCCTGCAGCCGCCCGTAGGCGGCGAGCGTCGGGATGCCCTCGCAAGCCCAATCGTGGGGGAGCGGGTGATTCACCTCGCTCACCGTGTAGGGCTTGCCGGCGATCGCCGTGCGCGCGAGCTGCACCACCGTCGAGCCGAGCGGATCGTTGACCATCGGGCTGTGCTGGCGCTCCTCGGCGGGCGGCTGCCAGTAGACGTGCCCGTCGATGATATCGAGCTCGGCGTTCGCCCAGAGCATCCCGTAGCCGCTCAGGTCGTGGGCGTGGTCGCTGCTCCCGATCAGCGGCGCGCGCACGCCGAGCTCATCCCGTAGAAAGGCGCCCATCGCGCGGTAGTACTCCCGCTCCAGCTCCATGTAGAAGGCGGCCTCGGCGTGGAAGCGCTCGCGGGGCGCTGAGGCCAACTCCTCGGGCCGCAGGCGCGGCACGGGTGCGCCGCCGCTCACGCCGGCTTGAGCCCTGATGCGAGCCAACTGATCGGCGGGAAGGGCCGCGAGGTAGGCCTGGTAACGCTCATCGAGCTGTGCGGCGTAGGAGGCCGGGATCGAGCGCCAGTTCGGGTCGGGCGACGGCGCGGCAGCCGGGTGCAGGCGGCCCCGGAGCCAGGCCTCCACAAGCGAGTTCTCGTTCACCAGTTCGACGATCGCGATCGCCGGTTCGTGGCGATACTCGACGCCGGTATAGGGGTTGCGGTGGGTCAGCAGCCGGGCGGCGTAATCGCGCTGCAACTCGATCAGCCGCGGATCGAAGAAGGTGAGCGCTTTGGCCCAGCCCACCTCCTCGTGATCCCGCACCCCATCGCCTGCCTTGTAGCTACGCCCGACAACCAGGTTCAGGTCGCTGTAGATCCCGTGCTCCTTGAGCTGAGCAACCCAAAAGTCGAGCCGGTCGAGCTGCTCAGGGTCGAAGTGCTGGGTATCGTCGCGGCGGCTGTCGATGATCCCTCGGGGCGCGGGCAGGTCGAGGAAGTGCAGCCTGACGCAGTTCACGCCGAGGCGGGCCAGGGCTGCCGCATAGCGCCGGGCGTCGTCGTGGGGCGGGAGCATAGTCGAGCCGGGGCTCCAGTCGGTGATATTCACGCCCCAGAGCCGCAGCCGCGCGCCATCGCCCCGCACAAGGTGCCCGTCGCGCACCGTCACGAAGCCGCTCCGCCCAGCCGGGCGCTCCAGCAGTGACGAGAGGTCTACCCGTGACTCCGCGCCCGCCAGGTGCTCCACCGCGAACGGGACAAGCGCCATCTCACCTCGCTCCGCTCCCATCTCCCGGCTCACCCCTTCACCCCGCCGGAGGCCAGCCCGGAGACGAGGTGGCGCTGCAGGTAGAGGAAGATCACCGTGATCGGCAGGGCGATGATCAGCGCGGAGGCGGCGAACCAGCCCCAGGGGTTACGGTAGCCGTTCTGCAGGGCGAAGACGCCCACGGGCGCCGTGTAGAGCCGCTCCTCGAAGAGCACTGTGTTGGCGAGGATGAAGTCGCTGAAGCCGGCCAGGAAGCCGAACAGCGCCGTGACCGCGAGCACTGGCCGCACCAGGGGCAGCATCACCAGGAGGAACGCCTTGGTCGGTGAGGCTCCGTCGATCAGCGCAGCCTCGGCCAACTCCTGAGGGATGGTGTCGAAGTAGCCCTTGATGTTCCAGACGTTAAAGGCCACCGCCCCCGATGCGTAGATCAGCACCAGGCCCCAATGGGAGTTGAGCAGGCCGATCCGCAGCAGGATGAGGTAGAAGGCCGGCAGGGCCAGCGCCGCGGGGAAGGCCTGCAGCGCCAGCAGCCCGGTGAGAATGGTCTCCCGCCCGCGGAAGCTGAAGTGGGAGAGGGCGTAGCCGGCCGGCACCGTGATCAGCAGGGTGGCGACGGTGGTGATCAGCGCGATTTTGACGCTGTTCCAGAGCCAGAGCAGTAGCGGGAGCTGGAAGAGCACATACTGAAAGTTCGCCAGCGTCGGATCGGTCGGGAAGAGCTGCAGATCGGTCGAGTAGAGCTGCTGGCCGGGGCGCAGCGAGGCCTGGAGCACGAAGTAGATCGGGAAGACGGCGAAGAAGACGCCGAGCAGCAGGATGAAGTACTGGAGCGCCAGGGAGCCTGCGGTTTCCTTGCGTGCGTTCATTCATACACCGCCTTCGTCGCGTTGGTCACCCGCGTGTAGATCAGCGTGACGCCGAGGAGGATGAGGAAGACCACGATCGAGAAGGCGCCCACGAGCCCGAAGCGCTGCGAGCCCTGGAAGCCCTGGTTGTAAGCCCAGACGAGTAGCAGCTCGGTGGCGCCGGGCTGCCCGAGGCGCACCACCGGCCCGCCGCCGGTCATCAGAAAGATCGTCTCGAAGATCTTCAGCGTCGTGATCAGGCTAAGGATGATCGCCGGCACCGCCACGGGCCGCAGCAGCGGCAGCGTGATCTTCATGAGTTTCTGCCACCAGCCCGCGCCGTCGAGGTCGGCGGCCTCGTACATCTCGCCGGGGATCGCCTGCAGCCCGCCGAGCAGGATGAGCATAAAGAAGGGGAAGCTCAGCCAGACGTTGACGACCGTGATCGCGATGAAGGCCGTGGTGCCGTTCAGCAGCCAGTCGGGCGGGTTGATACCGATCAGGCGCAGGGTCTGGTTGATCGGGCCGTACTGGCCGTGAAACATGAACTTCCAGATCAGCGCGGTGATCCAGTAAGGCACGGCCCAGGGCAGGATCAGCAGGGTGCGCCAGAGCGGCCGCCACTTGATCGCGGGGTTGTTGAGGATGAGCGCGAAGGTGAGCCCGACGACGAAGAAGAGGAAGACGCAGACCACCGCATAGAGCGCCGTTCGCCCCAGCACCAGATAGAAGTCCGATTGGCCGAGCAGCCTGGTGTAGTTCTGGAAGCCGGTCACCTGATAGCTACCCTCGGCGAAGCGGCTGGGACCGTTGCGGTTGGTGAGCGAGATGTAAAAGGTGTAGATGATCGGGAAGATATTGATCAGCAGCAGGCCGGCCATCGCCGGCGCGAGGTAGATCGCGGCGGTTGTGGCGTGCCCGGCCTTGACGCCTCTCCCGCGGCGGCCCGCCGGCAGCGTCGAGGGGATCGGTACGCTCTGGTCGCTCATGCGTTTGCTCCTGGCGTCGAGCGGGAGAACCAAGAACCAAGAGCCAAGAACCGGGGCAGCAGAGCCGAGTAGCGTGTAGCTCTCGGTTCTCGGTTCTCAGCTCTCGGCTCTCGGTTCTCTGCGGCTCCTTTACCGCAAATCCATCACCTGCTCATCGAAGAGCGCGGCGCCGTCCTGCACCGCCTGCTCAGGCTCGGCGGCGCCAGTCCAGATCGCCTCGGTCATCTTGTTGAAGGGATCCCACATCGCGGCGATGAACTCGGTGTTCGGCATCGGCACGCCGTTCGCCGTCTGGGCGATAAACCCGGCGATCACCGGGTCATCCTGCGCCTGAGCCTGGGCCTGCAGGTTGGCCGGCACCTGCTTGTTCACCTCGGCGAGGCGAGCCTGCACCTCGGCGCTGCCGTAGTGCTTCATCAGCGCAACGGCGGCGTCGGGATTCTTGGCGTTCGTAGCGAGCATCAGCAGCTTCACGCCAACGAACGGCTTGCCGGGCTGGCCGGAACTGCTGATGGTGGGGATCGGGGTGAGGCCGAAGTCGATGCCCTTGGCCACGTAGTCGGCGATCACCCAGGGGCCGTTCATGATGATCGCGGCCTTGCCGTCGAGGAAGAGCGTATTCGACTCGTCGTAGGCCAGCTCGGTGGGCATGATCTCGCTGAAGCGCTTGATCAGGTTGGCCGCCTCAACACCCTCGGGGCTCGACACCTCGGTGGTGCCCTCCGGCGTCACCAGAGTCACCCCGGCGCCATGCCACCAGGGCGCGCCCGCGTAGATGTCGCCCCTGGCATTGTAGACGAAGAGGTATTTGTCGGGGGGCTGGTTGTACTCCTGGGCCATCGCGATCAGCTCGTCGGTGCTCTGGGGCAGCTCGTCCTCGCTGATCAGCGCCTTGTTATAGATGAAGGTGATCGCCTCCATCGACTCGGGCACGCCGTAGACCTGGCCGTTGTAGATCATCGCCTCGGCGGCCACAGGGGCGAAGTTCTCCGTCAGGTAGGCCTGGTCGATGCCGTACTGATCGAGCGGCTGGATGATCTGCTGGAGCGCGCTGCTGCCGATGCGGTCGTTCACCCAGGCGATGATATCGGGGCCCTGGCCGGAGGGCACGGCGACCTGGGCCTTGTTGGCCACGTCGGGCACGAGCAGCAGCTCGATCTTGACATTGTTGGCGGTCGCGTAGTCGGCGAAGATCTGCTGGATGGCGTTGTAGTACTCGCCCTCCCAGCGATGCCAGATCGTGATCGTCGTCTCGCCGCTGCCGAGCACCTCGGGCACCTCAGTGGGCTCCTCGGCGGGGGCGGCGGGCTGCTCAGGGGCAACGGTGGGCTCGGCGGCAGGGGCGGCGGTGGGCTCGGCGGCGGTGCCCGCGCCTTGCTGGGCGCCGCAGGCGGCCAGCAGCAGCCCGAGCAGCGCCAGGATGAGCGCCAATCGGATCGTGCGTTGCATCTGTTCTGGATCTCCTTTGTTGTGGGCGCCCGCCATCGGGCGCCTAGAGCTCCCCGGGTGGGTGTGGCAGTGCGGCGGTGGCGCTCAGCGCGGCGAGAAAGTCGGCGTACATCACCGGCTGCCAGAGCCAGTGGGCCGCCCCCTCAGCGCGGGCTCGCGCCTCGTCGGCGATCGGCGAGATGATCGTGATCGGGATGCCGGCGGCGACCGGGCTGGCCTTCAGCCGCCGCAGCACCTCCCAGCTCTCATCAGGCCAGGGCAACAGGTGCAGCAGCAGGGCGGCCGGTCGTTCCCGGCCCAGCAGCGCCACCGCCTCCTCAACGGTCTCGGCGTCCAGCACCCGGCAGCCGCTCTGCTCCCCGTAGCGCCTGATCAGGTAGAGCAACTGCGGGTTCCCGGTGACCAGCAGCAGGGTTGGGCGGCTCATGGGAAGGCGCCGTCTGTGCTGTCGCCCTCGGCGCCGTAAAGGGCCGGCAGCAACGGCGTGGGCCACAATCTCCGTGTGCGCATGGCTGTCGTCCTTGACCAACAAAGCTTGCGGGCACAGCGCTGTCCATGCCAGCATAGGGCCGGCCCGGGCGGGCGGCTTGCCTAAAAACGCGGGGATTCTTGCGTATTTGCGGGCGCTGCCGCCCCGCGCCCTGCCTTCGGGGCGTTACCCCTCGCGCACCCCCGCAGGCTTCACCTGCGCGGTGGGCGGCACCTGGGCAGTGCGTGCCTTTGCAGGCGGGCTCCGCCCCCTGCACCCCCGCCGGAGGTGGGCTTCACCTGCGCGGTGGGCGGCACCTGGGCGGTGCGTGCCCTTGCAGGCGGGCTCCGCCCCCTGCACCCCCGCCGGAGGGGGCAGCGCCCCCTCCGGACCACCCCCAAGTAGGAGGGCCGTACCGTGCCGCCACCTGGCGGCGTACCCGACTCATTGTCGGGCAGAGCCATCCGCCTCGGCTGGCGGCAAATCGGCGGTCGGGGTGGTGTGCGAGCATCGGTTGTGCCGCCCGCTTCCT